>NZ_JBAFWH010000026.1:0-28695 GCF_043195015.1 Xanthobacter sediminis
TGTCGTGCAGGCGGGAACCGTGATCCCTGCGGCGCTCATCACCGGCATCCGCTCCGATCTTCCGGGCCAGATTACTGCCCAGGTGACGGAGGCCGTCTACGACAGCCCGACCGGGCAATACCTGCTGATCCCGCAGGGCGCGAAACTGATCGGTCAATACGACAGCTCGGTCGCCTTCGGTCAGAGCCGCATCCTTCTCGTCTGGACGCGCATCATCATGCCGGACGGCAATTCCATCGTGCTGGAACGACAGCCGGGCGCCGATACCCAAGGCTATGCCGGGCTCGAAGACGAGGTCGATAACCATTGGGGCAAGCTGTTCCAGGCAGCCGTGCTCTCGACCCTCCTCAGCGTCGGCGCCGAGGCCGGCACGAGCCAGAACGAGAACAATCTCGTCCAGGCGATCCGCTCCGGCGCATCCAACAGCATCAGCCAGACCGGCCAGCAGATCGTCCAGCGCCAGCTAAACATCCAGCCGACTCTCACCATTCGCCCGGGGTTTCCGGTTCGCGTCGTCGTGACGCGCGATCTGGTGTTGGCGCCCTACGGCCACGGAGGGAATCCATGACGAAGCTCAAGCTCGGGCCGCTGGCCGACGACAAGCCGGTCAAGATGAGCGTCGAACTGCCCGCCGCCGTGCATCGCGATCTCGTCGCCTATGCTCAGGTGCTCGGCCGGACGAGCGGCCAAACGACGCCCGATCCTTCGAAGCTCATCGTGCCGATGATCGAGCGATTCATGGCGACCGACCGTGCCTTCGCCAAAGCGAAGCGACAGAGCCTGCCTCAGCCCGTGGGCGCTTCCGCCAAGTCGGGATAACGCTCGCGCAGGATGTCGAGGAACGACTTGAGCGTCGGGTTCTTGTTGCTCTCGCGCCAATAGACCGCGAAATCGAATCGTGTCGGGCCGTCGTGATCGTGAACCTCCCGATAGACGACGCCGTCATAACGAGCGCCGGTGGCGCCTTCAAGTATGAGGTAGATACCAAATCCAGCTCCTGCCAAGCTCATGAGCCGATCAACGCTGACGTCCTGATGCAGGAACCGCTGAGTGCCAAATGGATTAAGCTTGGCGGCAAGAAGTCTTTGCATCTCTGGTCCGGGGCCACGTTGCTGAACCAATAGGGACTGGCCGGCAAGATCAGTCCATTGGAGTACAGGTTTCTCGATAAGCGGGTGCCCCTCCGGCAAGGCCGCAACGACGCGCTCGCTCCAGAGCGGAAATTTCTTGTCATCCCAGCCCGGAAAATAGGTAGTCATAATCGCCACGTCGACGGTGCCGGCGATCATGTCGCAGAGCAACCGGTCGTGCGCACCATCGACGGTATGGACATCTACGTCAGGAAAGCGCCGATGATATTCGGCCAAAGTTGCTCTTAAATTACCGGTCGCAAGCGAAACATAGACTCCGATCGTCAAGCGGCCCGCTTGGCCGCTCGACATCGCCTGTAGCCGAGAAAAGCACGCGTCGGTCTCGTCGATAAGACGCCGAGCAGTCTCCAGAAACTCATGACCGATCAATGTCGGCCGGGTCCCACCGTTGGTTCGCTCGAATAGTTCCGCTCCCAGACGATCCTCAAGATCACGCAACGTACGGCTCAATGTCGACTGGCGGACGTTCAGAGACTCCGCCGCCCGCCTCAGGCTGCGATGTTGTGCGGCCGCAATCGCCCATCTCAAGTCGCGGAAATTCACCAATGTCTCGCGTCGCCAACAAGAGCCATCCGGCCGCGCGTCATCGCCCTACAGAAGGTGTCAAATTTACAGGTGTAGTAAATTTGCGCGCGGAAATCCTTCAAGTCTTGTTACTCGCGTATCTCCCGCAATGCTGTAATGATCTCTTGCGCCGCAACGATTTCAGCATGTTGCGATATCACTTTATCCAAAAGCATTTGATGAACCTCTTCGTCGGGATCACCGCAGCAGTCACGAGCAACGATAACCCGGTAATCACGGTCAAAGGCCTGCCCAACCGTCGAAAGCACCACGCCCGTCGTCGTAACGCCGGCCAACACCAACGTCTCGACGTGCTTTGCCCTCAGGAGCATTTCCAGGTCTGTGCCTGTGAACGCGCCGATACGATGCTTGATGACTATTGGTTCCTCGTTCGTCGGTGATACAGCCGAATGAAAGGACGTATCCGCGCCGCCGCGAGCGAATAGGCCGTGTTCTTTCACTATTGAGAAAAGCTTGTTCCGTGGGCTGATTTCGGGATGGCCATGGCGGAAGGCAACCATGACGTAGATGATGCGCATTTTTGCCTCTCGGGCCGCTGACAGTAACTTAGCTGTATTGGCGAGGACAGTGGCAGCTTGGTCCGCCGAGAGATAGTTATCCAGAATGACATTCTGGAAATCCATGATCAGCAAGGCCGACTTTTCGAGGGAAATGGAAAATTGCTTGGACATAGGGAGCCTCATCAGGAGTGTAGCGACGTGGAGGATGTGGAGATGGATGCGGAAGTCGCGCGCCAAGTGAAAATTGCACTGGCAAGAGTCAGGGCGCTGGTCACAAAGAACACATAGGGTAAGCCGATGTGCCCGCCGACGAAGCCGCCGATCAACGGCCCGACAAACTGGCCGGCGAATTGGGACGAAAGCGAATAACCAAGAACCGTACCGACAAAATGCTCTGGAACATTATGCCTTATAACTGCTGAGATGCAGGGCAGCAGGCCACCAAGTGCCAGCCCCATCAGGAATCGCAACGCAATGACTTGCCAGCTTGCCGTGACGAAGGCTTGCGGTATCAATAATAGGGCGCCTGCCATCAGCGAGAACAGAACAACGCGCAGATGGCCGATCCGGTCAGCCAGCCGACCGAGGAGAGAAGATGACAAGACGCTGCCCAAGGCGGCAGCCGACATTACCAGTCCGGCTATGAAGGTCACTCGGTCCGTGCCACTAACCAAGCCCTGAACGTAATCGGTGATGATTGGCACAATGGACATATTGGCGATCATCAGCATGAAGCCGGCCACGAGCATTGCCACGACGACTGATTTATGCGGAACGAGCGACCAACTCCCGCCTTTTGAGTCCCTGGTTTCGGCAGGCCGAGGGACTTCGGTGACCAGCAGAAGCGTTGCTAGAAAGGCTATGAAGATCAGCGCACCTGCGCTTAGGAAGGTGGCGCGGATGCCGATCAGTGGAGGCAAGACGCCTCCCGCGAGTGGCCCGACCAAGTTGCCGGCCATGACACCGGAGGCCAACAGTCCGAGTGCGTAACCCGAACGCTCTTTCGGGGTCTGCACTGCGACGAGGATTGTCGCGCCCGATGAATACCCGCCGGCGAGTCCGACCAGCAGGCGCAGGCCTACCAACTGCCCGATACCCGATACAAGGCCCATCAACAACACGCATACGGCCATACCAAAGCTGGCCCGAACCAGCATGGCCTTGCGACCATAATGATGGCCTAGATGCCCCCATAGAGGGGCCACCAGTCCGGCAGTGACAAAGGTGGCGCTATAGGCGATTCCGGACCACTGCAAGATTGCAGTGTCGCCGGATACGCCAAGCTGCTTCACGTAGAGTGGCATGAACGGCTGCATCAACGTCATCGCCATGTTTGTCGTGATCGAACCGAACAGACAGACGACGAGGTTGCGCAGCCAGCTTTCTGTCGATTTTAATGACATCAGATGGAGGCTTTCTTGGGATACCAACTTGGGATACCAACTTGGGATACCATATCAGGCAAGGGCCAGAATCGTCAAGCTCGCGGAGACGGAATGAAAACGGACAAACAGACCATGACCCAATCGCACGATGTGGAAGCCCGGCTCCGGGCGATGATTCTCGACATGGAGATTGGCCCCGGCGAGCGGTTGACCGAACGCTGGGCCGAGGCGCAACTCGGCGCTTCGCGCACACCCATTCGAGCTGCGCTTTTACGCCTTGAGGCGGACGGACTGGTGGGAAGAGACGGGCGTGGCTGGATAGTGCCGCCGCTCGACGTGCACGAAATCGAGCAATTATTTGTGTATCGCGAGGTACTGGAAACTGCGGCGCTGCGCTTGGCAGCCGGACGAATAGACGACGCTGTACTGAACGAGCTACAGGCGCAACTGGATACCTATGGTCCAGGCATGTCGAAGGAAAAGGCGCATGAGTATGGTACAGCGTTTCATTTGAAACTCGCAGAACTGTCTGGCAACGATTTCATCAACCGAGGCATTGTCGACGCGATTACGCGGCTGTCGCGCGCGCGGTGGCTCGATATTGAAGCGGAACATGATGGTTGGGATGAGCACCGGGCGATCATCGCCGCGCTTCAGGCGGGGGACACAGAGTCGGCCGTCAAACTTGTTGCTAGCCATATCCGGGAAAGCCGCGACCGGCTTCTAAAGGTCTTGCGGGCAGGGCGCCGCAGCTTTCGATCACGAGGCGCATTGGTTACTTGATCGAACGCATACTTTCGAACAACACCTGCGCTTCGCAGCGAGGATACGGCGCTTCCGCCGCTCATCCGGGCGGGCTCAGCCTGCGTCCAGTTCGAGACGATATCCCCCCTTCGACGGCAACGGACGGCTGGGCTGGCTGCTCATCAAGCTGATCCTGTGCGAAGCCGGTGCGCCGCGCCATGCCGCGCGAACCGACCCTCTATCTCATCCTGTTCCTGGAAGCCCGGCGCGACGACAATGACCGGCTCCTGCAAGCGATCCGCCAGTCCGGGACGTCGTGGGAGGCCCGAACGGAGTTTTTTGCGCGGCGCGCGCCATCTTGCTCAGGCCTGTACCGGAACTGCGAAGCATGCAACAGGGCGAGTCCCGTCGTCCGCAGCCAAATTCGAGCGCTCGGCCAACCTGATCCGCGTTGCGCGACAACGCGCAAGTCGAGGGAGGTTGGCGCGCCCGACACGATTCGAATGTGTAGCCTCCACCTTCGGAGGGCAATGGTCAGGCTATGCCGCCAACCTCGGAATGGCAGCCTCAACCAATCGCAAAAATCGGGTGTTGCGTGCCCCCGCAACCATAAAGTCTAGACTTTCGAAAAGGTCGCCCACAAGGCGGCCTTTTTCGTTTTGTCGCCCACTCACCACACGGCCTGCTTCCTCCAGCCCATGGCAAGCCGGAGAAGAAGGCTGCGCGTCACCTCCCTGCCCCGCTCCACTCATTTGGAATCGACAACCGCGAAACCGTTGCGAGTCGCCGACCTGCTGTGGACGAAATAGTGCCAGTGGAAAACGCAGAGGGTGACGAAAACAGGAAAGGGAATAGCCTCCACCCCCAATGGCCGGTTCTCCTTGCACCAGACCTTGGCATAAGCAGTGGCAAGGCGGCGAAAATGACCGGCCCGCCACGCAACCCGCGCCAGGGCGAGCGCCAGACGCACGGCGCGCAGCCGCGCCAGCCACCATGCCTTGCGGCTCGCGCCCACCGCTGCCGAGGAGGACATGGCCCGGGTTCGACGGCGCAGCCCGGCTGCGCCCCGGTAGCCGTTGAAAAGGCGCGAGAAATAGGTCTCGGGCTCATACAGCCGGCGGAGCAGGGTCAGATATCCTGTCCGCAACGTCTCGCGGCTCATCAGCTTCGGATGAAAGATGATGTCCGGGTCGCTGTCGTCCAGCCGCCCCTCGGCCCGCAGGCGGTCGTGGAGCGGCGTGGTGGGGATCGGCGTCAGAAGGCTGACCATGGCATGGGCGATGCCGGCATTCTGGATGAACTCGAATTGCTCCTCGAACACCGTGTCGTCGTCATGGTCGAAGCCCACGATGAAGCCGCCGGTCACCACGAGCCCGCCCTCATGAAGGCGCTTCAGCTTGGCCGACAGATCATCGCCACGGACGTTCTGATGCTTGCCCGTTTCAATCAGAGACTCGCGGCGGGGGGTTTCGATGCCGACGAACAGCTCGCGGATGTTGGCCCGCACCATCAATGTTATCAGCTCGGGATCGTCCGCGAGGTTGATGGTGGCTTCGGTGTAGAAGGCGATGGGGTATCCCCTCGCCTTCTGCCACTCGATCATGGCGTGCAGCAGGCTCCGCGCCTTGCGCTTGTCGCCGATGAAGTTGTCGTCCACCAGAAAGCAGGCCGTGAAGCCGGCCGCGAGGATAGCATCGAATTCCGCCAGCATCTGCGGAATGGTCTTGACCCGTGGCTTGCGGCCGAAAATGGTGATGATGTCGCAAAATTCGCACTGAAAAGGACATCCCCGCGAGAATTGCAGCGAGGCCAGGCCGTAGTCACGGGCGTTCAGCAAATGATACTTCGGCGGCGGCAAGGTCGACATGTCCGTCTTTTCCGCCTGCTGGTAGCGGTTGGCGGTCGGCTCGCCTCGCGCCAGGGCGTGGAGGAACTGCGGCCACGTCTCGTCGGCCTCCCCGATGAATCGCACATCGCAGAGGTCGATGAAGGGGTCTTCCATCACCGAGACATAGGGGCCGCCGACCACCACCTTGGCTGGCCCGTCCTTCAACCGCGCCAGGATCTCCAGCATGCGCTCGCGCTGGACCACCATGCCGGTCACGCCCACCACGTCGAACCGCGCGAGACGATCGAAATCGATGTCCTCCACGTTCTCGTCGAGCAATTCCACGTCACAATGGTCGGGTGCCAGTGCCGCCAGCGTCGGCAGGGCGCCGGTGGCGGTCCAGCAGCGCTTCCCGAGCAGCTCCAGGGCATGGCTGTAGCCCATGAAGGACGGGTTGAAACGGGGATTGACGACACACACCGAAATTCGACGCGGCAGTGTCATGGCCGGCGATGCTCCCCGATCTGCTCGAAAACGTCCGCGCGAAGATCTTCCAGGTCTCCCGCCATCAACGACGGCAGCAGGAAGGGGTGGCGGCCTTCGTAGGGCGGCAGGAACGACAGCTCCAGCCCCGCGCTGCGGAAGGTGGCCGGCTCATAAAGACCCCGGCCCCCCGGAGCATTGAGATAGCGGCTCGCCCCCACGGTCCGGGCGATGGCGATGATCCGCTCCTCGCCGCGGATCTGGGGAGGCAGCCCCAGCGAGGAACTGCGGACGAGCGGGGCCGGCAGCCGCAGCAGTCCTGACACCAGCCGCAGCCCGCCCTCCAGAAAATCGACAACGGTCCCCAGCGGCCCGAACAGGTGTTCACGCACCTGCTCCGCCGCGGCCCCCTTGCCGGAACGCAGGAACGCATGGCGGCGCAGCCGCTCATCCAGAGCCGCGCGTGCGCCATCGGCGAAGGTCAGATCGCGGATCAAGGTCTCTCGCGGCTGGTGGCGCAGCGGCAGCGTAAGCCATTCCTTCCCGCCGGCGGGTGCCGGAACCTCGGCTCGATGAACGCGACCGCGCCGATTGAACTGGACACAATCAAGGATGACAAAAATGTCCGTCGCCGCCATCAGCCGAAAATAGCCCGCATAGGGATAAAGATATGGCTGCATCACCGCGATGCTCCGGCCACCGTGGCTCATCCCCATTCGACGAACGCATCTGGAATGGCCAGCACGTGCCGCCGAAGCCGCTCGCTTATGCTATTTTTCTTTTCACCTCCGGTGAACGCGGCGTATTTTTCCCCTTGGCTGAGAAAATTGTGGCGATCGAATTCACCCGTCCGCAGATAATGAATAATTTTAATATAATTCAATTGCACCATATTATGCTCGATCACGAGATCATCATTGGCGCAATTATATTCATGTCCCAGACTGATGATCTCAATCCCGTTGTCCAGCATCGCCAGGGTCAGGCCGATCTGCGCGAAGAATGGGGAGCCGGGCATCTTGTCCAGCGCCAGTCCCGCGTAGCGCTCATAGACCGGAGCGATCACCCCAAAGGCCGCAGCGTTGAAGGCGACGAAGCCGTAATTGAAGTACGGTGGCGCCAGCCCATGCGCGCCGGAAACATCGAGAGAATAGCGCCGATCGCATAAGGCCGCGGGCTGGCCGATGGCATCCAGCAGTTCGGGCCAGGTCATCGGGCACGGCGGGATGAAGGGGCTGTAGTGGGCCTGCACGCCGGCCACCTTGGCGCGCGCGCCTGCCATCGTGTCCAGCAGTTCGTCGAAACGAGCGATGGGGCAGGTGTCGGCGTCGCAAAGGATTACCACGTCGGCGTTGCTGGGCGCGGTGTAGCGGCTCAGGCCCGGAGCAGCCAGCCCCAGCCGGTCGCACACAGCGGCGGGAACCGCGTCCCACCGAACGGGATAGCGACTGGACCAGGCGTTTTCTGCCTCCACCTCCGCGCCCAGGGCACGGTCGCCGACCAGAACGCGGATTTCCGCCTCTGCATAAGGGGGCCCCAGGCGCTGCAGCGACAGGGCAATCAGCCTCACCTGGGAGTAGAAGGCCGGGGTGGGCGAGATGGGGATACGGAGCTCCAGCCGCATGGATCAGATCTCCTCGGAAACGGCATATCCAAAGCCGGTGGAGCCGAAGTCATTGCCGTGGTACAGCATCACCGCACCTCCGCGGTACGGCGTGACGCATGCGCAGGTCCGCATCCAGGAATCCCAATCGTCCGGCACCGGCGCGGGGACAAGGGCCGCTGGCGTGATATCGGCCGACGCGATGCTCCTTCCCCGCCAGGGCGCGCCATAGATGCGGTAGGCCGCCTCCGAGGGTTGACGGAATTGCTCCGGGCCGCGCGCGCTGAACCACAGGATCGGCTCGGGTCCGCAGTCATCCAGCCACGGCCGCGTCAGCCCGGCCCAACCGGTTCCGTCAAGGGCCAGAACGGGAGTGTCGGCCTCCACCCAGGTGACACCGTCCGGCGAAGTGCGGTGCTGAATGTCGTAATAGGGATCGAGGGCGCCTTCCGGGCCGGTGGCGCGCCAATAAGTGCACCGAGAGTACCACATCTCGAAGCCGCGGCCGACACGGCGGACGCACGGAGAGGTGGCGAAACGCCCCGCCTCGCCGGCCGGAAGGACTGGCCCTTCCCCCTGCTTTTCGAAGGAAAGGCCCCCATCCCGGCTTACCGCCAGGCCGATGGCCAGTGAATAAGGCCATGGGTGATCGAGGCGCATGCCGGTGTACCACATCATCACCCGCCCCTCCGTTTCGAGCACCGCAGACGGCCACAGGCCAGCGCTGTCGAAGGCACCCTCACGCCCCAGGTCGAGCCCCGGAACATCGCGCAGGGCCAAAATCCGCATGCCGTCGCCGGGATCCACGTCGACGCAGAGGGGACGGGAGCGACGCTGCCCATCGCGACCGCCGAACCAGATGCGCCACAGCCGATCATTGAAGGGCAGGCAGGTGGGCATGCCGGCATGGCTTCTCCACCATGCGTGCCCGGAAGGGGGGGCCGCCACCACCACGCCCTTGCGACGCCAGAGGGTCGTCACAGCAGACGCCTCAGGCGCAGGCTCGAATACGGCGCCACCGGGGAGCCCTCGATCCGCACCACGCTTTCCGGCGGCATGTTCTTCGCGATGAAGGTGCAGGTCCCAAGATAGCTGTCGGCACCTACCGTCACCCCGTATTCGATGCCAACCTGACCGGAGAGGAAACATCCGGGCCCGATGACGACATTGCTTGAGAGGCCGATCTGTGAGGACAGGAAGCAATGGTCGCCGATCTGCGAATGGTGTCCGATGTGGTTGTTGCTCCACATGATCACGTTGTCGCCGATGGTCACGAAAGGCTGCAGGGTATTGTTTTCGAGAATGAAACAATTCTCCCCAATTCGTTCGGCATGATTGGAGCAGCTGGGATGAACGAACGTGGCGAAGGCGTAGCCGCGCGCCCTGCCCTCCTCATAGCGGCTCCGGCGAAACGCGTTCAGCCGCCGGAAGCTCAGCGGCCCCAGCAGCTTGACCCGCCCTGGCGGGAAATGCCGCTCCAGTGTCTCCCAATCCACCAGGGGACGGCCGGCAAAGCTGTCAGCTTTCCGATGGGCGGCATCCACGGTGAAGCCGACGATGCGGTCAGGCCCGCAGGCGTCGATATAGACCCGGGCGACATCCGCGATCTGCCCGGCGCCGAACAGGACGATATCAGCCAATCTCGCCTCCAAGGGACGTCAGGCCGCGCGCGATGACGTCCACCACGCGTTCAACATCGGCTTCCGAAAGGTCCACCGCCATCGGCAGCCCCAGAAGCCGGTGGCCCAGCGCCTCCGCATTGGGAAGGGCCTCGCGGGCCATGTCACGGTAAAATGGCTCATGGTGGAGGCCGAGGCCGTACCAGCGGCGGGTTTCGATGCCCGCCGCCGCCAGCGCCTCCTCTACGGCGGCGCACTCACCCCTGTCGCGGCCGTTGAACAGACTGTAGCACGAGGCGACGTCGGGCGCGGCGACGATGCGGTCGGCAATGCCCCGCATCGCGGCTGCACGCGCATAGGAGCGAGCGACGCGGCCGAAGGCCGCCTTCTTGGCCGGCCAATGATCCAGCTCGGCCAGGCCGATGGCTGCATGGTACTCGCTCATCTTGCCGTTGGTTCCGGCGGTCGTGCATTCGCGCCGGCCCAGGAAGCCGAAATTCAGCGCAGCCCAGGTCTTCTCCAGCACATCCTGATCGCTGCACACCACCGCCCCGCCCTCGGCGGTGCTGAACGCCTTGGTGGCGTGCAGGCTGAGAACAACCGGAATCTCGCCGACGTAGCGCCGCGGATCGGCCGCCAGCGCCTCGAAGGCCGCGGCGCCGTCGATCACCACCTTCACCCCGGTGGCCTGGGAAAAGGCGCGCCATTCCGCCTGCGGCACCGGCCGCCCATAGGGTGCGGTGACCACGACAAGGCCGACCCGGCCCAGCCGCGGATGCGCGGCCACCAAAGCAGGGTCCAGCGCCCAGCTTTCCGCATCCACGTCCAAGGCGTGGGGCCGGTATCCTGCCAGTTCCATGGCCGAGGCGGTGGCCACGAAGGTATGGGCCGAACAGAGGGCCAGCGGCCTCTCCTCCCCCGCCCGCCCGGCCTCCGCCAGGATTGCGCCCAAAAGCCCGGCCGTGCCGGAGGCGGCCAGGCATACCCCCGCTCCCAGAACCGCGCGCAAGCGCGTGACCAGCGCATCGGCCAGCGGGCCATGGTTGGTATACCGGCGGCTGCGGTCCAGCGCGCCGAGATAGGGACGCAGCTGATCCGCAGCAGGAAGGGAGGGACGGCACACCGGCACGACGTGGGAAGAGGCGGCGGCCGGCATCTCGGGAGGAGCCGGCTTCAAGGCATAGGCCATCAGCTCATACAGCCCATAATCGGCGCGAAAGCCGATGAAGCGCCCGGCAAGACGGTGGAGAAAGCGCGCCAGCTCGTCATAGGAAACGTGGAACAGGTCGCTCCGCTCCCAGTCCACGACCTTGGACATAACGTTGAAGACGATCCCCCGCCGCACCTGCGGCCAGATGCCTTCCAGGGTGGAGGCCATGAACGCCCACATGTCTTCATGGGCGGCGGCCCCCTTCACGGTGAACAGGCCATTGGCGAACACGAAGTCGCAGTCGATGCGCGCCAGATCGGCGGGCGATCCTGCATCCGCCACTTCGAAACGCGCCTCCGGGAACTTGGCCCGCGCCATGGCGATCGCTGCGGGCGAGCGGTCCAGTCCCACATAGGCGATGTTGCCGAAGGCGCGCTCGCGAATGCGGCGGTAAAGCTCGCCGGTGCCGCAGCCCAGGTCACACAGAACCACTTGTGCGCCCGCCGCCGCCTGCTGGATGATGTCCAAGCCGACATCGAACCGGACCAGCCGACCGGCCTCGTCCGGCCAGTCGGCGCCCTGCGCCGTATCTCCATGCACCGACAGGCGTTGGCTGTAATACTCATGCAAACACGCGGCGATATCATCAGCCATTACTTGCAATGCCTGTTCCCGCGAGCGCACTGACAACCACCGCGCGAATTGGCGCCGCCGAAGCCATCCCGCCCCGTCGTACTCGACGCAGGCATGATTGATCAAGATATCGAAAGCGACGGACTGAGGACCATTTCAACAACCTATGGGAGCAACGGGACATGCGCCCTGCATCCCGGTCCTGTCGGCCACCCGATGACACATCGGAGCACCTTGGCAGTCCACCTCGAAAGCGCCCGCCCCTTACCCAATGGCAAGCTCATCGATGCCGCGCCGTGCGTGGCCAGAGTATTCGCCCTCCGGATCGATATCGATGCAGCGCATGAACGCTATCCGCGCATCCGGCGCCCGGCCGAGGTCGCGCAGGGCCACGCCCCAGAAGAACCAGGTATCGGAGCGGTTTGGGGCATAGACGATGGCATTGCGGTATGCGCTTTCGGCCACGCTATAGCGCCTCACCTCCCGGCAGCAATGCCCTAAGCCCAGCCACGCTCCGAACAGAGACTGGTCGATATTCAGCGCATCCATGTAACACTTCTCAGCATGCTCCCAGTCTTTTTCAAGAAGCAGCCGATCGCCGGAAGACACGCATCGCACCAACCTGCGCGCACTGCGTTTCATTTTTATTCTATTTATTTTTCTTGAAAAAAAGTTTTTCCTTAGAGAGCGCTCGTCGTCAGCTACAAAAAAAGCCATCGACTCATACGTGATATTAATAGCGTATTTCTCACTTTGCTCCTTGAACGCCTCCCGAGCAATCTCAAGGTCCTTTTGTCTTCCATCCAGACTTGTCCGGAGCTCATCATTCCGCGCCGAGAGCACGCGCGCCGTTTCTTCTCCTGACGCCCTTGTTGCCTCGAGCTCGCCGGAGATCGCGGTCAAGGCCTTGTGCTTCTCTGCAAGCTCCTGCACCGCACCGTCGAGGCGAGCTGTCAGATCGTGCTCCCGCTCTTGTGCAGCCAATGCCTCGGCCTCGCCGGCCATCTTCAACTCCGCCAGCTCCCGTGCACGCGCATCGAGAACAGCATTGAGCCGGGCAACATCGGCCGCAAGCTCGCCTACCCGCCCGTCCAGATGAGCGATCATGTCCCGCTGCGTTTCAACCGCACTCTTGACCTCCACAAGCTGATGCTCAGCTTTGCGGGCCTTCACTGCCGCAGATCTTCCCGCATCGATCAGACGCGCAAAGCTTGGCACACTTTGACGGAACTCATGCGCAATCCGGTCCAACTCGGCATGGTCTTCCAGGCGTTCGCCGTCCTGCGACCAGCGCTGCAGGATGCCATAGGCCTCCCGGACCCAGCTCGACACGAGCGGATTGTCCACCACCTGCTCCACCGGCCGGGCATGATGGCGCAGCGCCGGAGACATGAACGCGGCAATTTCCGTCGCTGTTCGGGTGGAAAGTCGCGGCCAGCCGAACCCGAGATCGTGGCTGATGCGATCGGCCACACGCGCCCAGTTTTCGATCAGCTGATCATAGGAAATGAAGCTGCGCGCCATGCCGCGGCTGTCGCGCTCGGCGCTCAGCACATGACAAAGCCAAAGCAGCTGGGCGAAGTCGGGATCCATCCTGTCGCGGCTGTGGAGCGACTGAGCGACATCGAGTGGATTTCGGTGCGTGTGGACGACAACGGGGTGGATATCGGCCGCTGCGAAGACCCCTTCCCAGAACGGCAGGAAGCGGCAGATGCGGGGGTCTTTCAGGACGAACAGGCTCGATACGCCGAACTCGTCGTCCAGCACTCCGCCGGCGCGTTCGGCGAACACGCTGGCGCGTGGCGAATCGAACCATGCGGCGTTGAAGGGTTGCCAGTCGTCCCAACGCGAGCCGGCCGAAGCCAGAATGTCGTCGTTCAGCCGGCAGATGACGACAGACTCGAAGAAGCCCTTGGGGTTGGATTCGTGCGGCGGCATGAGCGTTTTGGGCGAGTCGCAGCCAAGCTGAGACAGAACCCCTCCCATCGCCGATGTCCCGGAGCGATGCATGCCCAGGACGAGGACTGCTGTCCGCGTCCGGCCCTCCTGCAGGGGAGGCGCCCTATCGATCGAGTCCATCACCTTTTCATTCTTTCAAATGCCTTCCTCGCCTCCGATGTTTCCAACGTCAGCCGGCTCACGTCAGCCAACCCGTGATGGTGGCGCCTCGCGTTCTGCAGCCATTCCGGGTCCCGCCAGATGGTCCCCGATCCGACCCGCGACCCGCGCCTGGCTTCTTATGATGGTGGGCTCCAGCGAGGCATTGGTGGTGAAGCGCCTGCCATCGCGGCTCCACAAGGTGGAAGAGAGGCCGCTGGCGTGCTCCACCAGAGGCGGGAAGACCGTCACGCAATTCACGTGCTGCGCCTGCAGATAGCGGTCAATGGTGTGCAGCATGGTGTTGTCACCGGCGATGCGGTACGCGGCCAGCAACTTCAGGGCGCGGCGATTGTAGATGCCGAACACCATGCCGATGACGGAATCGACGCGGGCGAAAAGCTCGCCCCCAAGGAGTTCCACGGACATCACCTGCATGCGCTCCGAAATGTCGCTCAGGAGGCCGGAGAAGACATCCCAGGGCAACGGGCTGCGTTCCAGATAGTCGAGGACGTTCGCAAGGCGGGGGGCGAAGGCGTCGTCCAGTGCCGCATCGTCCTCCCACACGATGAGCCGCTCGCGCCCGGCGAGAAGGGCGCGCCGCGCCAGGTATCGATAGCTGAGCGCCGTCCCCTTCCAGCCGTCCACCGCCCTCAGGCTGGGAAACAGGGTCGCGCCATGGCGCAGGCCCAGGCGCGCGTTTCGCAGACGTTCGCCGTCCTCCGGAAAGCATAGAATGAAACGCTCGCCTTCGAGCCTCGTTCCCTGCGTCAGCTGCTCGAAGGCGTCGTCGCCCAGCACACCGCAGCCATGCAGGGCGCGCAGCAGCATGTGGCGCGTGCCAAAGCAGGATGAGTCACCGCTCCGCAGCGGCACCAGGAAAATCTGGTGGAGATTGATCCCCCGCTTCCGTAACAGCCCGATCTGAGCCTCGGCGGCGGCGAAAACCGCGAGGGAACGGGCGAGGTCCGCGATTCCCGGCCCGTCGACGGCTCCCGCCGACGCGTCCCCCTCCTCCAGGATCATGATCCGCTGGTCGGCAGGCGGAAGGCGCGGGAACTCCTGCGGCGCGAGGACGAGGTAGAGATCCGCCTGGAACTCGTCCGGCATGGCCTTCAGCACGGTGCAGTGGAACGGCGCCTCGCGCAGGCAGTCGGCGATCACGTCCGCCGTGGGCTGAAGGCGTGGCGGCGCGATGAGAGCAACGGTGCGCGTGGCTGCAAGGCGGCCCTCCGTCAGCAACCGCTTCATGCGATCGTGATAGGCTTCCAGCGAGTTTTCGCGAACGATCGCCGCCCACTCATCGGCTGTTGTGGAAGAAACCTCCATGGCCTGGGCAAGGCGGCGCGCATCGGCGGCGAGACGCCGGCGCCCCAGCGCGCGCATCCAGCCGCGGGGCCTGCCATTTCGGTGAAAGGCAAGCCATCGCCACATGCGGGTCATCGGCCCCTTGCGTTCCGTGGCCCTTCTGAGCTCGGCTGCCCGGCGGGCCAGTTCCTCCTCCAGGCGGGCAATCTCGTCCCTGCGGACAGCGAGCACGTCGGCGTGCTCCGCCTGCATGGCTTCGATCATATCGTGCAGTTCCGCGAACTGCCGCTCCTGCTCCGCGCTGGCGCGATCGAAATAGGCGACCGCCCGGCCAAGAATTTCCAGGGCGAGCTGTGTCTTGCGATCGAGAGCCTCCGTCATGGCGCGACAATACCTGAAGCCGCGAGCACAGCCCTGGGAAGATCCTCCGGCTGGGCCACCCGATGAAGCCTGGCCTTATGCCGCAGCGCTTCGAGGTGCGCATCGTCCAGGCACAGCGCGGTGACTTCCCGCTGCCAGGCTGGCAGATCGTAAGGGTCGAGGGCCGGCATGACCCCTCCGGAGGCCTCGATCAAGGCCGGAGCCGTGGAGACCACCACGGGCGTCCCCACCGCGAGGCTCTCCGCCACCGGCAGGCCGAAGCCCTCGGTGAAGGAAGGGAAGACCGTGAAGCGCGCTTTGCGATAGAGCCAGAGCAGGTTCTCGTCACGCAGGTTCTCGCAGATCTGAACATGGGGCGCGAGGCGCCAGTTGCGTTCCATCATCAGCCGCACCGTGTCCACATACCAGCCCCAGCGGCCGGCGATCACGAGGCGGGGCAGCCGCTCGGGCGGCAGCGCCTCGCGCAGGCGATCCCAGAGGTTGAGCAGCATGATGTGGTTCTTGCGCACCTCGATGGTGGAGCAATAGACCACGAAGGGCCGGCTGGCATCGAAGCCGGGCGGCGGCGCCCCGCGCGGGGCGGCCCCTGGCGGCAGGCCCGCCGGATGGGCGACGGTGAGAGGCGGAACCGGGCGGCCGAGCTCCGCGAACGCCCTGCGCGCCACCGCCGCCGTGGCCTCGGAAACGCAGACGAGATGATCGGCCTGCGCCAGCACCGAGAGCATGTTGGCCGAATAGTCGCGCGGGTCGCGGCCCGCCGTCCATTGCGGCGTATCCCACACCATGAGGTCATGCACCACGAGCACGCAGCGCACGCCCCTGGATCGCAGCTCCGCGAAAACGTGGGCGGGCACATAGTCCCACGGGTTCGACACGGTGACGAGCACGTCACCGGCACGCGGCTCCAGCACCGGCGGCTCCACAGCCTGCCGGCTCACCCGAGGCGCAGCACCGCAACGCGCGTCGAGCTCGCGGGAAGCGAGAGCACCGATGCCGTCGGCACGGTTGGCGAGGAACTCCAGCTCACGCGGCTCAAGGCGCCGGTAGCCTCCCCCCTCGGTGTCGCGCCGCGCCAGCCGCACGGGCACCGCGCAGCGGGACAGCATGTCGCCCACATCCGCCTCGACACGGCTCATGCCTACCGGCGTGTGCCACCCCATCTCCAGAGAAAGCGACACGTCGAAGATCACGCCGGGCGCGCCATCGGAGGCCGGAGGCAGATCGGCATGCGGCCGGTGCGCCAGCCATCCGCCATCGAGCACGGAGGTGAGCCGCGCGCGCACCACGTCCGCCGCGAACTCACGCACGGCGCGCGCGCGGCCGTTCCGGCCCAGGCGGTCGGCGAGATCGGGATCGCGATGCAGGCGAATCATCGCCTCCGCCAGCCCCGCGACATCCTTTTCATCCACCAGCAGACCATCCACCTCATGGCGGATCAACCGGGCCGGCGCCCCGGCGGCGAAAGCGATCACGGGGCGGCCGTGCGCCCACGCCTCGATGATGGAGCGGCCGAAGGTCTCCGGCCCTCCATGGTCGGAGATGGACGTGATGAGCACCGCCCGCGCCCGCCGCAGCAGGGGCGCGGGGTCATCGACGTGATCGTGCAGGCTGAGCGTCGGGCCGGCGCCGACCTCCTCCGCATGCTTCCGAACATCCCGGTGGAGTTCCGGAAGCGGCCTGTGGCCGTAGGAGGCGACGCGGATGTCGGGGCAGTTCCGCCCCAATATGGCCGCCGCGTCTGCCAGCAGCATGTGCCCCTTGAAGGGATTGACCGTGGCGAGGTGCAGAAAGGGCGCGTCCGCAGCCAGCGGCTCAGGCGCCTCGGGGGGAATGCGCACCGGATTGGGCAGCACCAGCGCGCGGAGGGGTCCGTGAGGCCACGCATGGCGGCTGATGTAGTCGGGCTTGTCGAGCACCGAGCGATCCGGCACCAGCAGGGTAGCCGGCGCCATCGCCTGGAGAAGGGGCCCATAGCCGGACCACTGGAAATCGTGGACATAGAAGAAGGACTTGGCGGCCAGATCCGGCCGGCCGCTCGCGCATCGGGCCAGGATACGCAGGGATTCCAGCGTATTGGCCAGGATCGCCGAGGGCCTGAAATCGTCATGGAGCCGCAGCATGAGCTCGGCGGCGCTCTCGGCGAATCCGTCCCGGGCGGCATCGACGCGATGAAGCTCCAGCCCTGGATGTCCGATCTTCTCCAGCTCGGCGAGATGGCGGGGGTTGCTGGCGAAAACAACCACCGAGCGCTCCGCCGCGAGTCCGGGCAGCAGCGTCTCGATGTTGCGCTCCGCGCCGCCGTAGCCGGTGGCGACGGAGAGGATGAACAGGGGCGCCGGGCCTTCCCGAACCTCTTGCGGAACCGGCCGGTCCGGATCGGATAACGGCACGTCCGCCGATGGCAGCCGATCCACCAGAAAGCGCTCCCGCACCAGCGCGGCGCCTTCCTCGGCGAGGCGCCGGGCCAGATCATGCTCCGTGAGCAGGCGCGCACAGGCGCGGGCAAAATCCTCGGCCCCGTCGGCGATCAGAAGCTGGTGTCCCGCCTTCGCCCCCAGGCCGCGCGCCGCATGGGAGGTCGCGACGAGGGGGCGCTGGTAAAGCCACGCTTCCAGCACCTTCAGCTTGGTGCCCCCGCCCCCCCGCACCGGGGCGATCACGCCCGCGGCCTCGGCATAGAGCGGCCGCAGGTCACGGGGGGCATGTGCATATTCGATGCCGACCGCAGCCATGCGGGCCTTCAGATCCTCCTCCGCCCGGCCCGCGACGAGGATCCGCACATCCGGCACCAGGCGGCGCAGCCGCGGCAGCACCGCATCGGCGAACCACTCCACCGCATCCGCATTGGGCGGGTAGAACAAGGCCCCTACGAACAGCAGCGTGCGCGATCCGGGCGGCGGAGCAAGCGGCACCAGGCCAGGCGGGATCGCGATCTTGTTCGGGCTGGCCTTGAAGATGGGCAGGCCCGTCCTCTGCGCCAGCCGGGCGGCATCCTCCTCGGCCGCCAGATGCACCACGCGGTAGGAGGGCAGGCATCGGCGCTCCAGGCTGGCGTAGCGCAGCGCCTCGCGCAGGCGCCGCGCAGCCGTGCGGTAGTCGCCATGGCGAAACGCGAGATGCGCGAGGCTCAGGCGGGTCGCAGATTCCCAGTCGTCGCAATCCATTTCCATCACGGCCCGCCACGCGGGCGGAAGCAGCGCGGCGACGTCATGGAGATAGAAGCGGAAAACGACGATGCGTTCGGGGGGCGGCCCCTCCAGGGCGCCGAGGGCCCCGGCCGTTGCCGCACCGGGACTGAACCAATCGGCGAGCCGCCGCCCGCGCGCGGCGGGCACAAAGGGCACCACCCGCAAGACTCCCGGCAGCGGATGAGGCAGCGAGGGCGGCTCGTGCGGCGTCACCAGCACGATCTCCAGCTCGTGCGCGGCCGCCAGCTCGCAGGCCCAGCGCCACCCGCGCCGGGCGAGGCCGACCCCCTCCGGATCCGGCAGCACGTGGGTAATCAGCAGCGCCCTGCCCCTTCGCACGGACAGGCGCGCCGCCCCCGGGGCAGGCAGGAAGGGTTGGGCAAGGCGGGCATAGGTCGTGCGCGCCCGCGCCACGTAATCCCAGGTCAGCAGCCGGTGGTTGAAATTCGACAGGTCCCGCCGCTCGACATCCCACCACAGGTGGGCCCACAGGTGCAGGCTGGTCGCGTCCGGCGGCAGCGGGCGATCCTCCTCGAACAGGCCACCGATGCCCTCTCGGGTCCAGTCGAGGGCGAAAAACCGGCTCTCGGGCTCGACACGGACGAGGTCGGGAAACTCACGGCTCAACCGGTAGGGCAGAAAGGTGGAATGGTTGCTCCAGCTGCCGTCGAAGGCGCCGGGCATGCGCTTCATCCACTCCGCGATGAAGGCCGAGCCCGGCTCCGCCATGATGAGCGCATTGCACAGCGAGCCCTCCGGCGCGCCGGCTGCCCCCGTATCCACCCGCTCGCGCCCCATGACACAGCGCTCCGCGAACAGCTCCGCCGGCGGTGGGGCGATGAACAGCGTGTCCATGTCCGCATAGACGCCGCCGTGCTCATGGAGGATGCGCAGGCGTATGAAGTCGCTGATATGCGCATAGGAGAAACTGCGCGTGAAATCGTCGTGGTAGGTGAGATCGACCGTCAGCTCATGCTCGGGGATGGGCACGACCTCGATCCGCGGGCGGATGAGATCCCAGAGCGGGCCATACGGCTCGTTATGCAGGTGCACCAGCACCCGGTCGGGCCTGTTCACCCTGAGGCAGGATTCGAGGCAGAGATAGTGCAGCAGATGGAAAGGTTCGGTCTGCGGCCGCAGACCGAACACGAAGTGATACACATTCGGAATGCGGGAAACTCGACCTTCGGCCGAGGCGGCGACGGCGGACATGCGGAGCATTCCTCGAAAAGCCAAGGGGTTATATGTGCGTGCTCGGCAAAGTCAAAGAGGTGCCGCAACGGCGCCACACCGTTTTCATGCAGCACGCACAACTCACTGGTGATACGGTATTATTTTGTGCCCATCGCCCCCTGCGCATTCCGCGCCCTCCGCGGCCGAGGAATGCCTGGGCGTAAGATTAAGCAGAAAAAGAGCATATGTTTACTGCACCCATAAGCGGCATGCGAAAAATAATCAGCCAAAAATTGAAGATGACACTCGGGCGGCGTGAAGAAATCTCCCTTCGCTATATCGGCTTGGCGGACACCAGCGGCTATGCCGTAGCGGCAGAAGCCCTGGTGCGCGCCCTGCGCGGCGCAGGCGTTTCCCTCGCGTGGGAGCCCATGCTGCCGGGCGGCGCGCTCGGCCTGGGCTACGCCCCCGCTCCTTCCCTGCAGGCCGGCCCCGCCGAATTCTGGCCTCTGCGCGAGGACAGGAAAGCCTGCAACACGGTCATCGTCCATTTCGTGCCGGAATATTACCCGCACTTCATCGCACGCGAGCGGGCACGGGGCGCCACGCGCATCATCGGCCACACGGTCTGGGAAACGGACCGCCTGCCGGCCCACTGGCCCGACCTCATCAATCGCCTCGACGCGGTGATCGTGCCCACCGCATGGAACCGCGACGTGTTCCGCGCCAGCGGCGTCGTCATCCCGATTCTCGTGGCGCCGCACCTGCCGCGCCCCGCTGCGGCCGTGACGGAAGAGGAGCGTGCCTCCCTGCGCCGGCGCCTGCCTGCCATCGAGGAAAGACGCGTCTTCTACACCATCTCCACATGGCTGGAGCGCAAGTCCATCGGCCCGCTGGTGGCGGCCTTCGCCGAGGCCTTCGCGCACGACGACCCCGTGGCATTGGTCATCAAGACCACACCTCACGACCTGGAGAAGGTGCGCCGCGACCCCGGCCACGCGGGGGAAAGCATGGCGGTGCTGCCGCAGTTCGAGGCGATGATCGGGCGCGCGGTGCTCCACCACGGGCGGTTGCCGCCGCCGATCCACCTCTTGACCGATGAACTGCCCGTGGGGGAACTGCGGGCGCTGCACGAGATGGGCGCGTGCTTCGTATCCCTGTGCCGCGCCGAAGGCTGGGGCCTCGGCGCATTCGAGGCGGCCTGCGCCGGAAAGCCCGTGATCATCACCGGCTGGGGCGGGCCGACCGCCTATCTTTCTCCGCAGAGCGCCTATTTCATCGATTGGACTCTGGCCCCCGTCCGCCCCGGAGAAGCCAACACCAGCTACACGCCCGACCAGAACTGGGCCGAGCCCGACCACGAGTCCGCGGTGCGGGCTCTGCGCGCCGTCCTGGCCGATCCGGACGCGGCCGCCGCGCGTGGCGCACGCGCCGCCGAAGCCATCCGCACCGCCATCGTCCCTGCAGAAGTCGCCCGCACCCTGCTGGAGCAGATCCGCGCCCTGCCAGCCGCGGGCTGAAGCAACAGCAAGCAGAGGTGGTGCACAACCAACCCCCTGCGGGGCAAAACCTCAATTTATGAGAACCAATGTGGACATCGCCAATCCGCATCGGTGAAGTCTATGCCCTTCTAAATTCGACTGTTCCGCCTTCCGTTTGGCCGCGGAATATGCGAAATATCGCACGGTCAGCACATGATTACCGCGCAAAAGTTTCATGACACAACCATTAGGAAGTATATTTAATAACACAACCATTGATTTTTAATTCTGCTGGATTGGTGATGCCGTGAACGACTTGACAAACGAGAAGGTTGAATTCCCGGCTGCGCAGGCTCCTCACGAGAATGCGCAGGCGGCCGAAGCCCTCATCGTCACGCCGGATCTCTCGGACCTCGAATCCCCGCCCCACTGGCGCGGCGCGGCGGATGTCTTCACGGGGACACGCATCATCGGCTGGGTCGTCTCCACCCGCACCCCCATGAAGTCGGTGGCGATCGATGTCTTCCTTTTCGGCGAAAAGGTGCTGACGGACGTTACCTCGGAGTTGCGCCCGGACATCGCGTCGTTCCTGCGCATGCCCGTCAAGGCGGGATACGATATCGACCTGCTGAAGATGTCGCCCAAAGCCGCGCAGGCCGTGATGAAGCGGCTGAAGGCCGAAAGCCGCGGCGCGCTGAAGGTGGGCGAAATCCTCGAGCTGCGCATCGCCGACACCGATGTCATCGTGCGGCTGTCCGATTCCCTGCGGCAGGAGGACATGCCCCTGGCAGGGCTCGCGGAGATCTTCGCGCCTCTCGCCGGCCGGTTCGAGGGCGACCAGAGCGGGATGATCCGCCTGCGCGATCGCCTGCTGGAGGCCCAGCTGAACGGCGAGGCCGCCTCCGTAGAGGTGCTGGCCTACTACCTGCCACAGTTCCACCCCTTCCCCGAGAACGACACATGGTGGGGCAAGGGCTTTTCGGAGTGGACTAACGTCACCACGGCCAAGCCGCTGTTCGAGGGACACTACCAGCCGCACCTCCCGGCCGACCTCGGCTTCTACGACCTGCGCCTCGACCAGGTGCAGCGCGACCAGGTCGCGCTGGCCAAGCGCTACGGAATCCGCGGCTTCTGCTACTATTACTATTGGTTCTCCGGCCAGACCTTGATGACCCTGCCGATAGACCGGCACGTCGATCTCGATCTCGATCTCGATTTTTGCCTCTGCTGGGCGAATGAAAGCTGGTCGCGCCGCTGGGACGGATCGGAAGCCGATGTGCTGATGGCGCAACGCCACACCTTCGACAGCGACATCGACTTCATTCGTTCCTGCATCCGCTATTTCCGGTCCGACCGCTACATCAAAATTGACGGCGCCCCCCTCATTCAGGTGTATCGCATCTCGCTGATGGAGCGGCCCAGGGAAACGCTGGACCGCTGGCGCGAGATCGCCCGCGAGGAAGGCTTCCCCGGCCTCCACATCTGCATGGTCGAGAGCTTCGGCCTGCAGGATCCCTACAAATATGGCTGCGACAGCAGCTGCGAGTTCCCCCCGCACGGCGTGGTCAGCCAGAAAATCAATGACCGGGTCGAAGGGCTCAATCCGCGCTGCAGCGGCGCCATCTACGATTATGCCGAGATCGTGCGCGGAGAGATCGCGCGCCCCAATCCGCCGCATCCGCGCTTCCGCACGGCCATGCCCTCGTGGGACAATACCGCGCGCAAGGGCGCGGCCGGCAATGTCTTCGCCGGCGCCACGCCGGCATTGTTCGAAACCTGGATGCGGCATCTGGTGGCAGACGCGTGCCAGCGGCTGCCGGAAGACAGGCGCCTGGTCTTCGTCAACGCCTGGAACGAATGGGCCGAGGGCGCCCACCTGGAGCCGGATCGCGAGAACGGCCATGCGAACCTCCGCGCGGTGCGCAACGCGCTGATGCCTGAATCTCTGGCGCTCGCGCCGCTGCTCGCGCCCACGGACGGCTCCGAGGACCGGCTGGCGGAGACCCGACGCTACGTGGAGGGACTGATCCGCGCCAACCGTGCGCTGACCGGCCTGATACGCCGCGAGACGCACGATCTGCGCGTGGGCGAAGAACAGGAGCTTGTGTCGGTGCCGCCGTCCATCATGTCGGTGGAATGGGGCAGCGGCGCGGTGTGCAACATCGAGTCCCTGAACGGACAGCAGGTCGATTCCACCGGCCCGCTCCTGTTGCGGCGCGATCAGGCCATAAGCGTGCGCGGCTGGTTCACGTGGCCCGGAAAAAGCACACGCATCGCGCTGCTCGCCCTGCGCAGCATGTCGGCGCCCGAGCTGCCGCGCTATGTGACGTCCATCCACCTGCGCTCCCGGCGGCAGGACGTTGCAGCTGCCCTCAAGCTCGATGATGCAGAGATGGATTGCGGCTTCTCCGTTTCCGCCTCGCTGCGCGGTGTCGCCCCCGGCCGCTATGAAATCGAGCTTCTGACCACGGACTCCTCGAAAGCCGCGAGAGCGATCGCCGCGCCCACTTCCATCCAGTTCGTGGTCGGGTGACGGCCATGGCCGACAGACCTCTCGTCAGCATCGTCGTGCCCAGCTATGGCCATGAGCGCTTCGTGCTGGAATGCCTGGAATCCATCCACGACCAGACCTATCCGCAATTGGAGCTGGTCATCGTGGACGACCTTTCGACCGACAGCACTTTCGAGCGCTGCGCTGCGTTGCTGGACACGCCCTTCAGGCGCCGCTTCGCCAACACCGTACTTCTGCGCAACGAGCAGAACCTCGGCGCCCACGCCTCCATCAACCGCGGCATCGGCGCCTCACACGGCTCCCATATCGCGATCATCAATTCAGACGACCGCTACCATCCCGACAGGATTGCGGCGATGTTCTCGGCAATGGCGGAGGCCGGTTCGGAATTGTCCTTCACCCTCGTCGAGATCCTGGCCGATCCCGCCGAGGTGCCCGAAATTCCCGAACCCTTCAGACTGTTCACCCTTCGCCAGATGCTGGCCCTGAAGCGAGACCCGACGACCGGCTTCGCGCTGCTGCGGGCCAATCACGCGGTTTCCACAGGCAACCTGCTGTTCACCCGCCGGCTCTTCGACCGCGTCGGGCCATTCCTGCCGCTGAAATACTGCCACGACTGGGATTTCGTGCTGCAATCCCTCCACTTTACAGAACCGGCAGTGGTCATGGAGCCGCTTTACGACTATCGCCTCCATGGCACCAATTCCTTCTCTGCCCTCGCCCACCTGGCCGGGGTCGAAAGCGAGGTCGTGCTGCGCCGCTTTTTTCGCCGTGGAATGGTCGCAGCCCCCGGCAACCCCCTCTGCCCGGCCCCATTCACATGGCCGGGTTATTTCGAGACCTTTCTGGCGGAGTGCGGCTATCTCGACCACTTCCGACACGAGAACGGAGAGGGATTGCCCGGCTGGCGCACGTATTATGACGGACGGCGCGCCAATGTTGATCGCGCCGTCATTTTCGATTAGCGCAGGAGCCGGCGGCGCCCATCCACAGCCTGCGTTTCGGCATTCTCCGACGTATGCCCGCGGAATCGCCGCCAGACGTCGCTTCATCGCGGCCGGAAGCTAAAAGACCAAGTATTCTAAGGTGGTGAGGAATGATGACGTCGCACTTCAATACGAAAGGGGGGAATGCGGCTGACGAGGATGCGGCCATGGGCGTCTCTCCCATTCTGGAATGGGAGAGCCAGAGCGAAATCATCTGCCAGCAGATCACGAGCCACCACGCGCCATTCAAGATCATTCTAAAAACAAAAGACGAACCGGAGCACCTCTCCGAGTGGATGGAGCATCATTCACGCATCGTCGGCAAACGTAACATAATTATTGCAGACAACATGTCCAATTCGCCAGAGGCGAATGATATATTGTATTCCTTGCGCGACGAGTGCACCATCTTCAAGTTCACGGGACTACACAACAATATACATATCAGAAATGTATTCCGAAAGCTTTACGAATCGATTGCCACATCCTCTCAATTCCACATGGTCATGGATACAGATGAGAGACTGATCTGGGTCGACGCAGATAGCTGGATCGCGGATGAGAGGATTGTAGAGCAGATAAATAATATACGCCCATTCAAGGCGCTACCCGGCCTTATTTTTAATAATTATCCGGAATCTAGGGAGACGTTTGCAATCTCTATGAGAGATGAGACATTCCTTGACCCAATCCGATGGGGGAAACCCGTCATATCGAGCGATATCGGATATTCAAACTCACACAATCTTCATAATTCGCAATATGCGCGAAACCAGTTTCCTGAAATATTTCAGGCGAATATTGCAACGCTGCATTATTCCTATCTATTTCCAACTCAAAGAATGAAAGCTCATAAAAACAAGCTTATAGCACGAGGACTTATATCAGAATCGGTTTCGCTCGAGGAAATAGCTCAACTTCCGGATGCTCAGTTCCCACCAGATGGCGTTTCCTCGCGCTGCAGGTCGGAAATCGCCGCGATCCTCGCACGCCTGAATGGGCAGGATGGAACACCCTGGGGCGAAACGAACCCCGCGTTCACGATGCGGCTTGCCCCCAACGGAACCCTGTCGTTCGGAAGCGAAGAGGCCGCCCGCGCCTTCGCGGATCTGAGAGCGCACGCCAGTCTATATCTAGACACCATCTTGACGAACACGGCCAAGACAGCGGAAATGAAGGCTGAAAGTGCCTCACGGCAAGACGCACCGGCAGAATCCGTACAAGCGCGGATCGCCGAGTTGACCGCGGGGATGCTTTCCCAGCCGGACAAGCTCGACCAATATGGCGACCCTACTTTCCGCAAGGAGCTGATGCGCCTGCTGCTGGCGCAAGGCCGGTGGGATGAAGCCGAGGCGCTCGTGCCGGAACCCGGCGCACCCGACGCCGGCGGCTGGCATCATATTCTATTCGCGCGGGCGCACCAGAAGGCCGGAGACAAGGACGCCGCTCGCACGCATTGGCAGGCCTTTCTGGAAACCCATCCCGGCCACGCGGAGGCCGTGGCGGCTCTCAATTCCGCGACAATAAGCCGCATACCCCGGCCGACCCTGCCGCCGGGCATGGACCCGAAAGCTCCGCTGCTGCCGCGGATGACCGATCCGGAACGTGATATGTTCCAGCGTGCCCTGGAGGGCGTGGAGAATTTCCTGGAGTTCGGCGCAGGGGGCAGCACCACATTGGCGGCCCGCGCGGGGGTCAAGCGCATCGCGTCCGTCGAAAGCGACGTGCAGTGGCTCGATCTGCTGGCGCAGAGGCCGGAAATCGCGGCTGTGGATTTTACCGCCCTGCACATCGACATCGGCCCGACCGGCGCGTGGGGCATGCCCAGAGATCCGGCCAGCGCGCCGAAGTGGCCGGCCTATCATCAGGCCGTCTGGCGCAAGCTCGCCTGGCAGCCCGATCTGGTGCTAGTCGACGGGCGCTTCCGCGTCGCCTGTGCCCTCGCCACGATATTAAACTGCGCGCCCGACACCAAAATCGTCATCCACGACTTCTGGGATCGCCCGCAATATCATGTCGTGCTTCGCTACCTCGAAACGTTGGAACGCACGGATACCCTGGGTGTGTTCCGTGCGAAGCCCACACTCGTGATGAAGGATCTGGTCTCCGACCTCCTGGCCCACGCCTGCAATCCCGCCTAGCGACACAGGGCTTGTGACACGGGGAGAGTGAAGCGCAGCGCGCCCGATCGAGCCCCAGGCCCTCCACTTCCGGGAACTCCTGAGGCCCACCGGCCCCGGGCATTCGCACCGGAGCCGGCAGACTTCCCCGGCCGCCTCCGCGGGCTTCAGAAAAGACCCAGGGCCAGACGCACCGGCCCTTCGCGTCAATCGCCGGCCGGAAGGCGCAAGGCGAGCAGCTTGTCGATTCGCCGCCCATCCATGTCCACCACCTGGAAACGCCAGCCCTCATAATCGAACTGCTCGCCCGTGTCCGGCAGGTGCCCGAGCCGCGACAGGGCAAAGCCGGCGATGGTGTGGAAGTCGCCGGAGCGCGCGCGAAGGCCCAGGCGCTCGAATGCCTCGTGCGCGGGCATCATGCCGTCGATCAGGAGCGAGCCATCGTCGCGCGCGACGAGATCGGGCTCCTCATCATCTGTGGAGGGAAGATCGCCGGCGATGGCCTCCAGAAGGTCGGTCTGGGTGACGACGCCGTCGAGGCCGCCATATTCGTCGATGACGATGGCGAGGCGCACCGGGGCGGTCTTGAAACGCTCCAGCACGCGGAAGATGGGCGTGCCTTCATGCACGACCACAGGCTCACGCATTGCCGCCAGCGGATCGAGCGCCTTTCCGTCGAGGACCTGATCAAGAAGGTCCTTCTTCAGGATCATGCCCAGCGGCTCGACGATATCGCCCCTGCCCACGAGCAGCTGCTCGTGCCGGCACGCGCGGATGGTCCGCAGGATCTCCTCCTGGGTGTCATCGGCATCGATCCATTCCACATCGCGGCGCGGCGTCATGATTCCCCCGATGGGGCGATCCCCGATGGTCAGGACACGCTCCACCACCTCCTGCTGCGCATGCTGGAGCAGGCCCGCCTCCTGACTCGCCGCGACCAGCAGCTTCAGCTCCTCCGGCGAATGGAAAGAGTCCTCGCCCGTTCCCGGATGCAGGCCCACGAGCCGCAGGACGAGGTTGCCCAGGCCATTGAGCGTGACGATGGCCGGGCGCAGCAGGAACAGGAACACGCCCAGCGGCCGCACCACCCACAGGGCCGTTCCCTCGCTGCGCTGGAGCGCAAGGCTCTTCGGCGCCAGCTCGCCGAGCACGATGTGCAGCGTGGTGATGATGATGAAGGAAATGACCACAGCCACCGCGTGGGAGCCGAAGGTCGCGAGCGATCCGGGCAAGGCGCTCAGAAGCGGCGTGACCAGGTGGGCGATGGCCGGCTCGCCGATCCAGCCGAGGGCGAGGGAGGAAATGGTGATGCCGAGCTGCGTCGCGGCAAGGTTCGCATCAAGATTGTCCACCGCCCGCTGCAGGGCCGAGGCATTCATGCGCCCGGCGGCGACAAGCTCCGCCACCCGGCTGCGGCGGACGGCGACGAGGGAGAATTCCGCAGCGACGAAAAATCCGTTTGCGGCAACGAGCACAAGTACTGCGAATATCCCGGCAATATCTGCGATGCTACTACCCTCGGAACTTGGCATGGTCTCCTCTCGGGCGGCAGCGATGCCGCGAGCTGTTGAAATGCATTCGCTGTATAACACACGAACGACAACAGCCCGCCACGCGGCTCTCGCTGCGACAGGCCCGGCCACCTTCCGCCAGATTGCCGGCACGGGCGGTCGTTGACGTTGCCCCTCCTGTCTAATCCAGTTTGAAGTTCGTTCTGGCCCATTGCGAGTGACGTTGCCCCCAAGTTTTATCCAGCAGGGAGTTTGTC
>NZ_JBAFWH010000027.1:0-26493 GCF_043195015.1 Xanthobacter sediminis
AGACCAGGCCCGAGACCATTGCCAAGAAAATCGTCTACCGGGGCGCCGTTGCCACGGCACGGGATATCTTCGATCTTGCTGCCGCGTCACGGGAGCATCGGTTGGAGGTGGTCTCCGCGTTGCGGGCCTTTCCTCAGCCAGTGGGGGCGACGCGGCAGCGCCTCGCCCCGCTGAACCCGGAATTTGTCGCGAGAACGATCTCGAAGCTGATGATCAAGCCGGCTTATGAGTCGATGGTCTCGGACACTCTTGCGATCGCCACCGACCTCCTCGACGAGGTCCTGCATGCTTCGTTCCATTCATGCTAACCCGCGATGGTGATCGCTACAGACGGTATTTTCTTCCGCCCGGACTGATCTCACCGGAAGCGGATCGATAGGGCATCCGCTCGAGCTGGCCGGCGATGTCGCGCAGGCTGAGGTCCGGATCGGCAATGGCGATTCCAGCTACCAAGGTCATCAGCCGGTCCACCGGCGGGCGCCGGGGTGCGCGCTGGAGCAGCTCGGCTTCCGCTAGCCGCTCCTGCACGAGCCGGTGCGCGGCGCGCGGCAACTTCTCGATGGTCCAAGCCTGGCCCCGATGGTTCAGCACCCGCACCACGTCGCCCCAGCTATGTTGAGGCCGCATGCGGCGCACGATCGGCAGCCAGGCAGAGGCCGAGGCGATAAGGGCGCCCACATAGACCTGCTGGCGCGCCGTGGAGGCGGCGCGGATTGCTTCCGGCCTGCGCGCGCGCAGGCCGGGATTGCCGGGCAGCTTGCCGCGGGCCTTGGCGGCCTTCATGCCGGCCTTGGTGCGCTCGGCGATCAAAGCGCGCTCGAGCTGGGCGACGGCACCGAGTACCTGGAGCGAGAACATGCCCTGCGGCGTCGAGGTGTCGATCGGGTCGCGCAGCGACCGAAAATGCGCCTGGCGGCTCTCCAGGTCCTCGATCACCGCCAGCAGGTGGCTGACCGAGCGGGCGAGGCGATCGAGCCGCACCACCACCAGGACGTCGCCGGCGCCGATCTCGCGCATCAGCTTGACCAGCACCGGCCGGGACCGCGAGGCGCCCGAGCCGTGCTCCTGGTGGATGAGGTGGCAGCCGGCCGCTCGCAGCTCATCGACCTGGGCGTCGGTCGCCTGCTCGTCGGTGGAGACGCGGGCATAGCCAATCAGCCGCCGCGCCGGCTGGGGAGGGGAGTGATAGGGGCTGGCCATGGCGGCTCCGGAGGGCGATTCCACCCCCTTTGTACAATCAAGCCAGATTTGAAAAAGCGGGCCTTTGCAGACGTGTTTTATCGGCCGCGGCAGAAGGTCGTGGAGACCGATCAGACCCTTTGGATAGGACTGAATGGCGGAAGAGGCCAAAATGGCCGCCTACGGCCTTCTGAGCGCGAAATTGACGATTTCAATGGTTTTGGAGGCCTGCAAGGTGTCGGCGAGGCGGCGACAGGCCTGATTTTCCGCCGGGCAGGTGCCTCTCACGGCTTCGGCAGCGCCGGCAATCCGCTGATCCAGGCGGAGCGGTCCGCTCGATGAGGGCGAGGAATCCGCCGATCCGGAGTGAGCGAGGATGAACAATGACACGTTTCCGGCCAAATCCAGCCATCTCGGCCAAGCAACACAGGCATCGCGAGAGCCACAATTCGAGGTCAGCTATGTAAGGTTTTACCAGCGAGGGTCAGGCCATTCGACGTTTTCCCACTGTAGGAAATCGGCTGGGGGCAGAAGGCTCTTGTCGCCTCGCTGTAGACGGAATGAGTAGAGGCTCTCGTACAACGGTTCGAAACTGGATAGAAGGTTCAGGAAATAACGTTTCCGTTCAGCTTTCGTCCATGAACAGAAAATGGCCGCCCGGCTCCGGAGTCTTTCAAAGACCGTGGGCTGGGCAGGATCAAGACGCTGCCAGAGAGTGATTGCCTCAGGGCCTTGTGCGGCAAAGTCGGCACGCAGAGCATCTTCAATGACGGCTTCCAGAGCGTAGGCGATGGCCTGTGTCTTGGCGGAATGGTCGAGGAAGGCAAGGGACAGCCGTAGCATCCGGTGCTGGACGAGCAGTACTGGCCATAAGGCCTGGACGCCGTAGCGGATGCCCATTTCCTCGTAGTGAGGCGGCGGCTGAAGAACCTCACGGTGGCCCTCATACGCCTTGCGCACATCGTAGGCCAGGCTGAGGAACATGCCCTCCTTATCTTGAATAAGCGGAGAGCGCTCGTTCACGTCGTGAATCACTTCGTGCAACCAGCGGAGGGACGTGTAGTCGCCGATCAGCAGAATACCGGCATGATTCTTCAGTAACTGACAGGACAACAAGCCGTTATTCCTCTCTTCCAGGTTCGCGCCAACATCAGGTGCCTATGGACCAGGGATCGAGGAGTTCGACACCAAGACTCTCAAAATCCCTCATGTTACGGGTCGCGAGCACGAGACCTTTTGCCAGGGCCGTGGCCGCGATGAGGCCGTCCATGGCGGATAGCCCGCGACCTTGGCGCTTGGCGAGCCCCATGAGGTCGCCCCAGGCCAGGGCAACCGGTTCATCGACGGGAAGACTGCGTTGTCCGAAGCGTCCCGGCAGGTCGTGGAGCAGCCACTCGGTTAGAGCGTCACGCCGCCGGCCTTCAGCCAGAAGAACCACGCCGCGTCGGACTTCGGCGATCGATACCACACTGATAAATGCGCGATCCTCATCCAATGTGTCCAACCACGTCAGGACGCCCGCGTTCGGAGCCGGCTTCGTCACTTCCGACAGGACATTGGTGTCGAGCAGGAGTTTCACAGCAGCAGATCACGTGGTTCGTCGCGCACGCGCTCAAGGTCCAGATCGGCGCTGCGCAGCGGCGAATCCAGCAGGAACTGCGCCAGCGTGCCTTTGCGCTCCGTCTTGCGTTGCCATTCCTCGGCCGAGACGACGACGACACTTGGCTTGCCGTTCCGGGTGATGACCTGGGGCGAGGACTGCGCGCGCTCGATGACCTCCGAGAGACGGGCTTTCGCTCGGGCGACGGTCCAGTTCGTACTTTCGTCGGGTGCAGGGAGCATATCAACCTCTATGACCATGATGACTATCATGACTATATAGCTGGAGGCATAGTACGGTGCAACCGGGCAGAGTAGGGAGATTCCTTGTGACTACAGTCCCGCAGCCTTTGTCAGGTTGAATCGGAAGCGATCCCGCCGACGCTGATAGCGCCGTGTCATCTCGGCCGAGGCGTGGCCAAGTTGCTTTTGGACATAGCGTTCGTCGACCTCGGCCGAGGAGGCGAGGCCGGCGCGCAGCGAATGGCCGGCGAATTTTTCCTCCCGCTCGCCTTCGGTGAGATCGTCGCGCACGCCCGCGGCGAGGGCAGCGCGTTTCACCAGCCGAGCGACCTCGCGGTCATTCAGCCGGTTGGGCCCCACGTCCTTGCCCAGGCCGGTCACCCGGCGAAACAGCGGGCCGTGGCCGATTTTCGCCAGCTTGAGCCAGGTCTCGAGCGCGACGACGGGGCAGGTCGCGTCGGATGAACCACGGCCCACCTCGATCTCACGCCAGCCGGTCTTGCCACGCAGGGTCACGACCACGCCGTTGTCGAGGATCTCGATCCAGCCGCGGCCATCCTCGGTGTGGTCCCGGCCGACATCCAGCCCGACAATTTCCGAGCGGCGCAGGCCGCCAGCGAATCCGAGGAGGAGCATGGCGCGATCGCGCAGGCCGCGAAGCGACCCGCGATCGAGCGTCTCCAGCATGGCGATGACATCCTCGGGCAGCACCGCTTCCTTCTGTCGGGGCGGGGCGGCATGCGTGTTGCGGATGCCGGCGAGCACGGTGGCGATGTGCCGGTCGTTGCGGTCGAGCGGCGTGCCGCGCTGGGCGTAGCTCCAGCCGATCGCCGACAGTCGCCGCTCGATGGTCGAGACCGCGTTCGGCTTGCCGCCGGGAAGGACGGCGCCCGAGGCACAGGCGGTGATGTAGAGCCCGACGACTTGCGGGGAGGGAGGAAGCAGCTCCAGCCCCTGGCGGCGGCACCATCTGGAGAAGTGCTTCCAGTCGGACGCATAGGCGCGGCGCGTGTTCGCCGAGCTCGCGGCATCGATATAGTCGCGCGCCCGCTCGGTGAGACGCTCCAGATGCGCCGGAAGGGCAGGGGAGGGGACCACGACCGGCGGGATCAGCGCGGCGTCAGTTGGATTGCGATCCGCATCGGGAAGGGGATCCTCCGCCATCGTCAGGCCGTCTCAATGTCCGTCTGGGAGAAGTCGTCGCCCTTGAACAGCAGCGGTTCACCGGTCAGGGTGGCAAGCGCATAAGAGAAGCAGTCGCCATAGTTCAGCGCCGCTGGGTGGCGGCCCTTGCCATAGCGCCGCCAGGCGCGGCGGGCCTGGTCGGCGTGCTCGGTGGTCACCGCGATGATCTCGACCTCGGCCTTGTGCAGCCATAGATCGAGCTCGGCGCCGCCGGCCTCGCCAAAGCGCCCTTCGATGACCATCGCGGCTTCGATGAGCGTTGCCGCCGAGATGAGCCGGACGGGATCGTCGGCGATGCGCTCGCGATAGCTCGGGGCATCCGGTTCGTTGAAGAAGATCGCGGCGATTGCCGAGGTGTCGATCACCATCAGTTCGGAACGCCGTTCTCGTCGTAGCCAATGATGTTATCGGGGCTGCGATCATCGAGGATCGGCAGAGCGTTCAAGCGCCGCTGCATCGCCTCCATGTCCTCCAGCAAGGCGGCCTTGCGTGCTTGCGCTCCCGTCCGCTTGAGGCGTTCCTCGATGGCACGGCGGGTGGCGACGGTGAGGGTCTCGCCAGTGCGCGCGGCGAGCGCGCGGGCGAGCCTTTCAGTCTCGGGGTCTTTAATGCTCAGCGCCACCGCCAAGGCTCCTGGTTCCTGATTTTCGATATTCTACCCGAGCGCTTTGCTTCGGGCAATTTTTGCGACACCTGCGGAACGCGATTCTCACGGCCTTGGGCCCGGCCGAGGGCCGCCCGCGGGCGCGAATCCACCGAAAACGACCGCTTCTCTATATAAAGCACAAAACATCCGATAATGTAAGATTATCGGATGTTTTTATTCGGAGACAGGGCGTGCGGTTCGTTGGCATCATGATGGCATAAACCGCACAGCCGCGTTACCCTGCGGGCATGGCGTTTCCGGTCGATTCGATCCTGCCTGCCCCTGCGACGATCCCCGCCGTGCCCGGCTGGGCGCTGCCGCGCGGCCTGGTCGAGGACCTCACCGAGGCTGCCTACATGGCCGGCGCGGCCTTGAATTGTCTCGATAATCTGGTGCGCGCCGAGCCCGCCTGGGCCGGCGCCTGGCGCCAGCGAGTCGCCCTGAAGGCGGCTGCGGCCGCGGCCCGCCTGCTCGGTCATCGCGAGGACGAAGCCGCGTTGCGCGACGCCTGGAACCTGCGCCCACCCGACGCCGATCCAGGCCCAGCCGGGAACCTCCTCGCCGCCTGGCGGCGCCTTGCCGCCCGCTCCCCGGTCCTCGACGCCGACAGCGTCCGCTCGGTGACCAACCAGCTCGGCCTGCCCTGGTCGGATGCCTTTATGGCGATCCCAGAAATCCTCGAGGACGCCGCGCGTACCGCCCGGCCGGCGCCGCTCGTTGCCGCGGCCGGGGCAGCCCGGGTCGCGGCGCTCGGGCCCCACACCGAGGCCCTGGCCTGGTGGTGTGCGGATCTCGTCCTCGCCGCGCGGCTGCGCTGGTCTCTGCCGGTGCCGGTCCTCGCCAGCCAGATCCATGCGCCGGCGCTCAGGGAGGCCGGGCGCGGGCGGCTGCGGCCAGGCGGGGAGGGGGGCGAGCGCGCCGTGTGCCTGGCGGCGGCCGCCGGCGCCGCCGAGGCCTGCCGGCTGGCGCACGACATCGCCGGCCGCGCCCAGCGCCTCGCCGCCGTGGCGCCGAAGCTACGCGCCAAGGGGGCAGGGGAGGTGATCATCCTGCTCCTGGAGGACGATGCGGTCTCCGGGTCTGTGACCACCAAGACGCTGTCGCGCTGGGCGGTCCGGCGGCTGTTCGAGCGCCTCTGCGACCTCGAGGCGGTGCGCGAGCTGTCCGGCCGGCCCACCTTCCGGCTGTACGGGCTCTAGGCCATGGCCCGCCGGCGCCGCGCCCCCACCACCCTCGACACCGAGCTCGTCGACCTGCCGGCGGATCTGCGCTGGCGGGAGTGGATGGCGCGGGTCGAGGCGGTGATCTTCGCCGCACCCGGACCGGTGGACCGGGACCGGCTCGCCCGTGTGGTCGGGCGCGACTGCAGCCTCGAGCTCGTCATCGGCGACATCCGTGAAGACCTGCGCGGGCGGCCCTACGAACTGGTGGCGGTCGCCGGCGGCTGGCAATTGCGCACCCGCCCGCGCCATGCCGAGGCCATCCACGCCGCTTTCGGGTCCGAGCCCACGGCGGTCCAGCTCTCGCAGACGGAAATACTGGTGCTCGCCTGCATCGCCTACCACCAGCCCGTAACCCGGGCCGAGCTCGGCCAGATGGTGGGAAAGCCGGTCAGTCGAGATGTCATCGCCGAACTGCGGGCGCGGGATCTCATCACCGCCGGTCCGCGGAGCCCTCAGCCGGGCGCGCCCTATACCTATGTGACGACGAAGGCGTTCCTCGCCCATTTCGGCTTGGACACGTTGCGCGAGCTGCCCGACATCGAGGCGATGGAGGAGGCGGGACTGCTCGACAAGGACAAGCTGTTGAGCGGGGGCTTTCCTCTTGTCGGAGAGGATGACGCCGAGGATGTCGAGGACGTGGCTGAGGCGGACGGCGACGGTTTCGACGAAGAGTTGTGACGGCCGGTTGGTCAGCGAGTGCGAGGGGGCAATGACATACTATCTTCGGGTCGTTGGTGAGGGGCACGGCAATCAGGTCTGGAGGATTGATGCCGACGAGGCCGTGAAGCTCGGCGTGTCCAATCCGGACAGGGGCCCCGGCACCTTCTACCGTCGCGGTGACCGTGACACGATCTGGGCTGCGCTTCGAGACGACACGGGCTGGATTCCCTCGGACGGTCCCCAAAGCGGCCCGTTTCACAAGCTGCAACTTCCCCCGGAGCACTACTACCCTCGCGTGGCGCGGCCGTTGAACGGCAGTTTGGCCGATCCGAAAAGTCCGGGAGCGCTCGCTGAGGCCAAGGCCGTCGCACTTGGCGTCGGGCAGGCGACAACACTGATGCGACGCCTCGAAGCAATCTGCCAGACGGTGCATCCAGAGCCCGAGACGTTTCAGACCTACGGGCACGAGATCCGAAATTTGCTCATACTGGCCGCGACGGAGGTGGAAGCCCACTGGCGCGGCGTCCTCGTCGCCAACGGCCGGCGGCAGGAGCGATACAGCACGAACGACTATGTCCGGTTGCTGCCGGTGATGCGGCTCAATGAATACGCCGTGGCCTTCCCGAGCTTTCCCTGGCTTGCGCCGATCCAGCCCTTTTCGGGATGGACCCAGGAAAACCCGACCCAATCGCTGACCTGGTATGACGCCTACAATCACGTCAAACACGACAGAGAGGGCGCCTTCACCAGCGCTCGACTGGACTATGCGATCGCCGCGGTCACCTCGTGCGTCATCATGTTGGCGGCCCAATGGACGCCCTCGATCGTGCTCGGAGGACGTTCCGATCTCAGTTCCTTTTTCCGGTTCGTGGAAATGCCGTCGTGGGCTCCAGGAGAAAGCTACACCCAGTCGCAGCCGTCGGCTGAAACGACATGGACCCAAGTCCAGAGCCCGGAACTGGCAAGCTAGGCTCAGGCCTCATTGATCAGAACCAGAAAGCGACGGTTGCGGCGATGCAGATAGCCGAGAAGAAGGTGTGGGCGCATCGGTCGTAGCGGGTGGCGATGCGGCGCCCGTCTTTCAGTTTGGCGAACAGGTTCTCCGCTTTATGGCGCTGGCGATAGAGCGCGCGGTCATAGGGATAAGCCCGCTTTCGGCTCCGGGATGAGGGGATGGAAGGACGTGGCGCCACTCTGCGAGATCGTCACCATCGACTTCGCCGAGGCCCGCGAGCGCCAGTCCGCGCCGGCGGTCGCTGCCCCTTCGGCTATGTCCGCCCGCCCGGCCGAACAACTCGTCTTGCTGTGAGGGGAGGGGATGCGGCCTTGATTGAAGAGTATATCTGTTTCGTGATATATAGATATCACGAAACAGATATACCAACGGCGCGCGATCGGGATCGGATGCGCGAATCTAGCGGCTGCTATCCTTTTTTGTCACGAGGAATATCGCTATGGCCCTCTTCATCCGCGACGCTGATGTTGACGCGCTCGCCGTCGAGCTCCAGCGGGTCACAAAGGCCCCGTCGAAGACGGCCGCCGTCCGCGCCGCACTGGAACACGAGCTGAACCGCCAGACACAGGCTCGGCCCCTCCTGGAGCGATTGCGAGGCGCCCACGCGAAGGCCGAGGCCATGGGGTTCCGCAAGGGGCAGGGGGCTTTCGACATGAAGGCCTTCACCGACGAAGGGTGGGGCGAGTGATGTTCATTGATGCATCCGCAATCGTCTCCATCCTCACGTTCGAGGACGACCACGAGATCCTTCTGCGTCGCCTGGAGGCCTCGCAGACGCCCCGATACGTATCGCCGCTCGCGGTCTTTGAAGCGGTCGCTGCCATCGCCCGCAAAAGTGCCCTGCTGGCCTCGTCGCCGGTCACCCCTCAAATCGTGGAGGCGGCCCAGGAGCTGGTCGCGGATTTCGTCAAGAGCGTGGACGCCAAAGAAATCATGGTGTCGGCAGAGATTGGCCGGAAGGCTGTCGTGGAGATGATGGAACATGGAAAGCTTATCGGCGCACATGCGCAGCTAAACTTCGGTGATTGCTTCGCTTCTGCCTGCGCAAAGGCGTACCGCGTTCCGCGTCTATACAACGTAAATGAATTCACGCACACAGCTTTTGCATAATTACTTTTTCTATGTATATCGCATATCGATATTTTCTAGATGGTGGAGGCTGATTTGAATCGCGAATCCGATAAGCTTGATGTCGCAACTCTGATATTGATCTACGAGGAAGCACTGAGGATCGCAGATAAGAACATTCAGGCCGATACCTCCACCCCGGAGGGGCTGCTTGCATATTTCGTCAGCCAGTACGCAAACGACACGGCGGACTACCTCGAGAAGTTGAGGGCTAGGGTCGAGACACGATCAGAGCCAGAAGGCGAGAGCGGTTGCGAGCGCCACAGCGGAGAGGAAGTTGGCGGGCAGCTTGTCGTAGCGGGTATGGACGCGCCGGAAGTCCCTGAGGCGGCAGAAGGCGTTCTCGATGAGGTGTCGGCCTCGGTAGCGCTGCTCGTCATATCGGATGGCGCGCTTGCGGTTGCGGCGGCCCGGTATCACGGGCGTGGCACCCGCTTCGCGCGCCAAGCGGCGTAGCCGGTCGGCATCGTAGCCCTTATCACCCAGCAGGTAGCGCATGGGCCCGGCACGTTCGAGAAGCGCGGGGGCAGCCTTCATGTCGCTGACGTTGCCGGGTGTCAGCATCAGCACGTAGGGACGGCCGATGACGTCGGTGAGCGCGTGGACCTTGGTTGTCCAGCCGCCACGCGAGCGGCCGATTGCCTGCGCCGCGCGCCCCCTTTTGCCCTGAACGCCGCCCGCTGGGCCTTGATGTAGGTGCTGTCGATGGCGGTGCTCTTCGTGACCGCGCCGGCCTCCACCAGCGCGTCGAGCAGCCTGAGCCAGAAGCCACGGCGAGACCAGCGGTTGAACCGATTGTAGATCGTCGTCGAAGGCCCGTAGTCGCTGGGGCAATCGCGCCACCGACAGCCCACCTTGAGCACGTGCAGGATGCCGGAGATCACCCGCCGGTCATCGACACGTCGAGCGCCAGGCTGGTTCTTCGGCAGATGCGGCTCGATTGCAGCCCACGCCGCATCCGACAACCAGAACAACGCCATACGCCGCCTCCCGTGATCCACACCTCCCGTGAATCACGACAACCGATCACGCTCAAGTCCATGATCGGGTTTTGACCCCAGGCAGGGCCTCGCCGCCTGAAGGGGCGTGAGCGAAAGCCCGTCGCTCATGGGGTGCGCCCCGTCCACCGGCGCGCGCCCACACGCCGCGGCAAGGCGAAGCTCTGCTCTGAAAATGAATGATGCACCGTCGCGGCTCACACGCACCTCGATGACCGCGACCTGGCGCCTATTGGCGTTGGTTGCAATGATGGTGGTCGCGCCGTCGGCGAGGCCGGCGATCAGGAGCTGGCGCGTCGTGGGCATGCACGCAGATGCGGCCTTTACCCCCTTCGGCCGGCGGCCAATGACGCTCGCCCAGGTCGCGACAAAAGCGATCGCGCCCACTGCCGTCATGCACAAGTGGCATGTCTTCGAGGCTGGGGGAGGATGAAGCGCTTCTGTGGATGGTGATGATAACCAGCGATGAGAATAGGTCATGGCCGGGCGACGTGCCCCTTGGAGCGGCTTGCCGAATTGCCGGCCTACCTGCGCCTCTGTCATCCGGGCGCGCACGATCGCGGTGCGTAGGAGAAAATCTTGGCGGAGGGCGAGTTTCGTGATACGTTACATGTAACAATTGCGGAGTTCCGCCATGGCCCCTTCGCCAGTCCGCCAACGGGTTCAGAAGCGCCGGGATGCGTTGCGCGCCGCGGGCATGCGTCCGGTCCAGATCTGGGTGCCGGACACGCGCAGGCCATGCTTCGAGGACGAGTGCCGCCGGCAGTCGCTGATCGTGGCCCAGGCTGACGCTGGAGACCGTGATCTGGCGGGATTCCTGGATGCCGCGTTGGCGGATCTCGATGAGGCATTGGGCGGCGAGGATGACGCGTGAGGCGCGGTGACCTCGTGACCGTCGCCGCCTCCGGCGACTTCGGCAAGCCGCGCCCTGCGCTGGTCATCCAGGCCGACCACTTCGACCAGACGGGTTCCGTGACCGTCGTGTTGGTGACGTCGATGCCGGTCGATGCGCCACTGATCCGGCTGTCGGTGGCGCCGGAAGCCCAGACGGGCCTGCCGCGGCCCTCGCAGGTCATGATCGACAAGACCATCTCGGTGCGGCGGGACAAGGTCGGGCCCGTGTTCGGTCACCTCGACGGCGGGACGATGTTGGCCGTCAGCCGCCTGCTGGCGGTGTTTCTAGGGATCGCATAGCGTAGCGTTGTGTTGGCCGTCGCGATTGCTGTCGTGAATGATCTCTGAAGCGACAACTTTGTGATAGGGCCATTTGGAAAGCAACAGACTCATCTTGCCATTTTAGGAATGGCATCCAAGGAATGGCCGATAATCCCTGTCACGAACGGAGATGAACGCTTGATCATCATATTTTTTTGTGATGTTATTGAGCCTATTCAAAGGCATTATCTCTAACAACGCGGTGAAATTCCAAACGTTGAGTGGCGGCTGATTCTGCGGGGTCAATCTGCGCTGAGTGCGTCCCAGCTCCTCCGGCATAAAGTCCAACAATGATACCATTCGACAAACTCAGAATCAGGATTCTTCATGAAAGATTGTATTGTAATAAGCCGCAGAGGGTGCGGGTGGCGGAAATAAATGATATAATTTCCAAATGTACATTAGTTAGGCGTGTTAAATACCCCCAGCCGGCGCTTCCGTCTGGCCAATGCTTCGGGAATGTGTCGAAGCTTGTTATCAATCATAATTATTCCGGGGCATTATGCTATGCAATAGATGAAACCAACATCGACACAATGGCTGTTCCACACGCGATCGCAATGAAAATCGATGGAAATTATGTAGAAACTACTATAGGTGGTGCGACTCCAATATATTATGTTATGACAATATATGATGGAGAAGACCTCATGCGGCTGGGGAAACGTTTGGGTCTTAATGAGGTGCAGATGTTTGATGTACCGCGATTTTCTCTAGCCATTGATGAGCGCGGTAATGTGATATTTCCGTTCAGAGAGGAAGACCGGCGTATCAGCCCTCGCAGTTTCCCGTCGGACGATTTCACGATCGTGCTGCGAGAGTTGTCTCTAACGGCGGCATGGCGGAAGATGAGGCGCTTTTGTGGGTGGCGATGATCACGAGCGCCGCGCTCATGCCCACCCACGCCTCTGTCATACCGCAATGAACGGCGACGAGGCGCCGGTGTGCGCCTAGCCGGAAATCAGGTGTTTTCCGTCGCGTTCTCGTGGGGGTTCATGTCGGCCCGCCCGTCGCCGCTGACGGCGAGCGTTCAGAATGCGCGAAAAACACTGTCGCATTGGTGCTTCAGGATTTATCGTGCGAAAACCTGCTGCCGAGGGTTTTTCGCATGCTTTTCGGTTATATGCGCGTGTCCTCCGATGGCGACTGCCAATCCACGGACCTTCAGCGCGACGCCTTGGTGGCCGCCGGCGTCGATGATCGCCACCTCTTCGAGGATCGAGCGTCCGGAGCGCGAGATCGCCGGCCCGGCTTAGATGCCTGCCTCGCCTTCCTCAAAGAGGGAGATACCTTGGTGGTGTGGCGCCTGGACCGGCTCGGCCGCTCCCTCCCCCACCTCCTGGACATTATCGCGCGCCTCAAGGGGCAGGGCGTCGCCTTCCGGTCCTTGACCGAGGGAATGGACACCACCACTGCGCACGGAGAGCTTCTGTTTCATCTGTTCGGTGCTCTCGCGCAGTACGAGCGTGCGCTAACCCGCGAACGCATCGTGGCCGGGCTCGATGCCGCGAGGCGCCGTGGTCGTCACGGGGGCCGTCCGCGAGCGATCGAGGGCGAGAAACTCGACGCCATCATCGCCGCTCTTGAAGGTGGAGCAAGTAAGGCATCCGTTTGCCGCATTCACGGCATCGCGCGGACGACGCTGCTGGATACCCTGCGCCGGGCAGGCTTCTCAAATTCTTCTAACTGATATCAATATTATATCGATGTGCTATTGACATGCTGCCGATATCGCCTCAACTTGTAGTTGATATAATATCGGCATTGACATGATGTTGCTGTTGTATGGATATTGATTTCATATCAATGTCCATATGGTGGTGATATCGCTATAAATATCGAGGTTGATATGTATGTGATATCGTTCGCCAACCCGAAGGGAGGCACGGGTAAGACGACGGCCGCGCTCCTCCTTGCCGAGCAGCTCGCGAGGGCCGGCGCCGCAGTCGTCATGCTGGATTGCGATCCCAACCAGAATATCGTGACCTGGGCGAAAGATCGCAAAGAGGCCGGCCGGACGACCCCTTTTCGCGTGATCGCCCGCCCGCCCGAGGATCAGGTTGTCGAGACAATCGACGCGCTGGACGGCATCGCTGATTACGTGATCGTCGATCTCGAAGGCACCGCGGCCCAGATCGTGACGTTCGTGCTCTCCCGCACGGATCTTGCCATCATACCGTTCGAGCCAACGCCGATGGAAACGCGTCAGGCCGCGCGCGCCGTGTCTCTGGTCAAAAGCACCGCCCGTATGATGCGCCGGGAGATTCCGTTCACCTTGCTGTTCACCAGAACGAATGCAGCGTTTGCCACATCGGACGAACGCGACGTTCGCGCGGAGACGACCGATTTGCCCATGCTGTCCGTCTCCTTGGTCAGGCGTGCCGCTTTTACAAGAATCTTTCGCGAAAGCCTCATGCTGAGTGAATTGAAGGCAGGGCAGGTGTCTAACCTCGAAGCAGCGCTCACGAACGCTCGTGATTACGCTCAGGCCATTGCAAATAAGCTCACCGACAAGGAGGCCGCTTGATGAGTAAATATGGTTTCCCTGACGATGAGATCGTTCCGCCGCCAGCCATTGACTTGCCGACGCCGAAGCCGAAGGCACAGAAGCCCGAGCCAGCGCTTGTTGCCGAAGCGGTCAAAGCCGGACAGGAACTCGGTTTCGTACCGCGCGAACCTGGGCCAACCGCTGCGTCTTCTGGCGTTGTGGTGAGAAGGGGAGGGCGCCGAAAGTCGGAGCCGCAAGACAAGCTTCTCGTGGCCGGCCCCGCAAGGGTCATCGAGGCTTTCCGAGATCTGTGCGAACGAGAGAACATTCCGAGCTATTGGCTCGCTCTCGAAATGCTGATGGCGCGCGCAAAACGAGAGTGAAAGGACTGGGCCATCCCGGCGCTTTGCGCCGGGAGCGGGCTCTATGCGCTGCGCACACCAAGCCACCGGCTGCGCCGCCGTCTCGGCCCATTCGGGTTACGATCCCTTGTTCAAAAAGGGGCGCTCCAGGTACAGCCCCTCCTACCTCCTAAGCTATTCCGAGACTTTTCCAGCCCGAAGGGCCGCACAGTCCTACCGTGCCCGGCGCGGGCCAGAACGCGCCCCCCCCCCGTGGCGCCGTAGTTATGGCCGGAGCTGTGGGAAAGTCTTGCCCCCCGAAGGGGGCGCATTCTTCAATAACGGGTTGGCTCGTCAGTAGCCGCACATGATCGAGTGAAAACTGTATCCGCACCGATTTCCGCCATGGCTGGCAATTTGCTGAGCACCCAGATAGCGAAACCCCTGGCGACCGCATTCACGAATGCCCCACGTGACAAGGGTTCCACAGCCGCCAGTCCAGGGCCAATCTCCGCAACGACTGCTGTATTCCCCTTCGCATGCTCGAAGCGTGAACCTTACAACGGGAATGGGACTAGAAAATGGTGCAAATATTGGTGGTCCATTATATGGGATGTAGTACTGTGCGAAGGCAGCTGTAGAAAATAAAATGTAGGAAGATACAATAAAGATTGAGAGCTTCATCGCCATTCCTCATTCTAATGTGAAGATTCTATCAGTTGCGTTGTTGATGCAGATACCGATGTTTTTCCGATAGAATTGATATGGATGCCATCTTCGTGTGAGCAGTCTCGTAGCTACGTACCCACAGTGCACAACTTGATCAAAGCGACGGAAGTCGACTGCATTACTGTTGCTTGCAACTCAACGCTGGCCCCAATTAAATTGGTATTCAAGGATAATTTTCGGTGATGCGTTCTTCTGTGGTGTATTATTGCTCTGCTGCCAGGAGAGCAGATGCGCGATCTCCGGTAGCCTTGTAGCGCCCTTCCTTTTATCAAATCACGGCGTGAATCGGTTCCGCTCCGTCTGCGCCACCATTTCCGGCCGTCTGAAGTAGATCGCGCGACCGCACCGCAGCGGGCGTTGTCCCGCCTTGATGATGATCTGGTCGTCCCGGCGCATGTCCTGCAGCACCTCGTGCGGCAGGATGAGCGCGCGGCGCTGATAGCTGGTGCTCTCGGTCGCTTTCGCCGCATTCGCGCTCAGGCCCGCCTGGCGCGAACTCGATCCGACCTCGATGGTCATCTCGCCGCACAGGTCCGAAACGTGCCGCGCCGTCTCGTGCGTGCCGACAGCAGCATATGACGTGAGGGCCGCGCTCTCGAACTAGGCCTGGGCGCCAGCTTTCCCGAAATGCGCTTCGATCTGCCCTACGGATTGGTAGAACAGGGCGAGGGAGATCCCGTACTTTCGTCCGCGGTCTCTCGCCTCTTCCAGGAGCTTTATGTAGCCGAGCAAGCTGGCTTCATCGACCAGAAACAAGACGCGCTTGCCCGCCCGGCCATCGGTCTGAATCATCGCATTCAGCAGCGCGCCGATGATGACGCGACCGATCCCCGGATAGCTCTTCAGCGTGTCCATGCGGAGGTTCAGGAAGAGGTCGATCTTGCCTTCTGCGAGGTCGCTGGTCTTGAATTTTCCGCCACAGACAAGGGCGGCATAATTGCCGAGGGAGAGCCACTGCGTATCCTTCGACGCGGTCGAGTAGACGCCGGAGAAGGTCTGCTCGGTCATGTTCACGAACACACCGAGCGTCTGGCGCACGAACTCCGGTTCGCTCTCTTCGGCGACGATTTCCGCCAGCATGGCGAGCACCGATGGTTCCGGCACGCACACAACTTCCCGAAGGCTTCTGAGCGACTTTTCGCCATCGAAGTTGGGCGAGAGCAGGATATATGCGAGCAGACCGGTCAGGAGATTATGCGCCTGATTCTGGAAGTAGCTTCCGGTGGAACTTTCGACCCGCGAGCTCTCGGAAAGCAGCATGTGTGCCACGGACGCGATGTCCTCCTCCTTGCGGCTGGAGGTGGAAATCCAGTCGAGCACGTTGAATCCTACCGCTGGGTTGGCCGGGTCGAGAATGATCACCTTGCGATCGGAGTTCATCGCGCGGCGCGCCTTTGCGATCATCGGCGCGATCTCAATGGAAGGATCAAAACAGACGATCGGGTCCTTATAGTGGAGCCCGGTGGGGATTACGCTCGCGGTCGTTTTGTAACCACCGGAACCCGCGAAGAACAACAGGTGTCCGCTGTCGTTCCCATAGCGATGGCACAAAAGTGGAGCACGGCCGCCCTTGCCCCAGGTGCTCCGGTCGCCCGGCTCGAAGTCGATTTCCGCGACCCGGTCTTTGTCAACCCGGTACGCTTCACCGATCACAACGAAGCCGTCCGGGGGGAAAAGCTTCTGCGCCTTATCCATGGTCATCCAATCGGCGTCCCCGATCATTCCGCGCCGAACACGCTTCACCTTGCTCGGCACGTGGGTGGCGAGGCGCGCCCCAAGGCCCGCGACCGCCACGGCGACCAGGCCGCCGGCGATCACGAAGGCGCTCACATATTCGACGAGCTGATCGAAGGTCATTCCTTGGCTTGCATATGGCGCCAGGCGCTCGAACTCGCGCCACGCATATGCGACGGCGACGACCGCAACGAGGCCGAGGTTGATGAGCGCAACGGGGAGCCGCTTGTGTCGCGGCATGAAGGCAACGACAGCGAGCCCGGCAAGAGCTGGTGGCACGAACATCGCGAGAGGAGCTGCGCGTGTGAACCAATAGAGCGTCTGGTCGTGCAGTCCCTGCCCGAGCCTGGTCCAGAGCACATTGACCAACACCGCGCAGATGGCGAGGACCGATGCCGGCACAAGGGCCCACCAGACGGACGCATCTTTCCAGTTGATGTTGTGCATGCCGACCTTCCGTGTGGAGATGAAAAGTGTGGAGATGAAAAAAGCCCGTCTCCCTCGCCTGGGGGCAGGTCGAGGGAGAAGGGCGAGTGCGCCTCTTCGGGCGGTCTGGGTGGTCAGCGACGGCGGCTACTGCGCGTCAGCCTCGACATCGTTCTTCGTCACATCGCGCATGGCGGAGATCCCGAGCTGGCGCAGTTCGCGCCACTGCGGATCATCCGGGCCGAGCTTCGCCGCTTGAATGAGCGCGCCGAGCACGAAGGCGCGGTCGGCGCCGCGCAGGCCCGCTTTCACGACCAGCCCGCCGAGGGCGATCTTCTCGTGGGCATCCTTGCGCCTCTCGTTATGCATCAACGCACTCCTGCGCTCCTTCAGCCGGTAGACAGCGCGCTCAAGCGTCCGCAGGCTCCGCGCTGTCTTGCTGCTCGCCGGCCGGCTGTCCGTCGCCAACCTCTGCCGGCCCGCCTGCGGGGGGCTGTTCCGCGCTGTCCTCTGCGTCGCGAAATCGGGTCACGATCGTGGCGAACGCGTCTTTCAGTGCGTCATCGTCCACGTTGAGATCAGCCAGCCCGGCAGCAATCGCCAGCTTGCCAATGCGCGTTGCCTGTTTTTCCTGAAGCTCCTTTCGGCGCTTCTGAAGACCGATGATCTGCGCATCGATATCGCAGATCGCTGCAGATCGCCGCGCGCCTCTGGTCTTGACCATGCTACGTCCTCTCAACTCTTTCGAGATCAAAGCCGTAGCGACGCGGAAACATAGCGTCAATGTGGTGATTATTTACCCGACATTTCGCCACTTCTGGTGTTCCGCCTGTGCGCGCTTTTCGAGCGCGCGTCGCCGGCAGACTGCCGGCTCTTGAGCGGAGTGGGCTTTGGCCCACGGAGTTACAAGCGCAATATGTGTCGCGTTGCGACAATGCGGCCATGATGCTAAAACGGCACCATGGCGATCGGGTACGCACGTTTCACGTTCGTAGGGGGAAAGGGTGGCGGCAGCGCCGTCACGGCCGCCGCCTATCGCCATCGCACGTCCATGGTCGATCAGGCTCGGGGGAAGAGCGTCTCCTTTGCCCACAAGGCCTGCGACCTCCTGCATTCCGAGGTGAGCTTGCCCCCGGATGCTCCCGAGTGGATCAGGGCCGCAGTGCAGGACCGGACCCCGGCGGAGGCGAGCGAAGCAATCTGGAACATCGCCCAGGACACCGAGGTGCGTCTCGATGCGCAGTTGGCGCGCGAGGTCCTGCTCGCCCTGCCGATCGAACTGAGCCTGGATCAGAACATCGCGCTCGTGCGCGAGTTCGTCGAAACGCATCTGACCTCAAAGGGCATCGTGGCGGATTGGGTCATCCACGGCGCCAAGGACAACCCCCATGTCCACCTGATGCACACATTGCGTCCGCTCACCATCGGCGGCTTCGGGCCCAAGGTCAGCCCGGTCCTGGGCGAAGATGGGAAGCCGCTGCGTGTGGTCACGAACGCACGGCCGAACGGTCAGATCGTCTACAATCAATTCGTCGGTGAGCGCTCGGTTGACAAAACGTGGAAGCTCGGGTGGGCAGATGCGGCCAACCGGCATTTGGCGATGGCGGGCCACGACATCCAGATCGACATGCGCTCTTATGCGGAGCGCGGCCTTGACCTGAAGCCCCAGCGGCATCTTGGCGCCAACATGGCCGCCATGGTCCGCGAGGGGAAGGCGACGCACTTCGCGCCAAAGCGCGAGGCCGAGCGCCTGGACATGGCGGATCGCCTGGCGCGCGATCCGAGCCAGTTGATCGCGCTGCTCAGCGACCAGCAATCCACCTTCACGGAAGCGGACATCGCCCGTGCCTTGCACCGGCATGTGGACGACATCGCGGTGTTCCAGAACGTGAAGGCCGCCGTTCTGGCGAGCGAGGAATTGTGCCTGTTGCGGCCCGCCGTTCCCGCCGACAAGGCCAGCGGAGCGAAAGCCGAACCCGCGATCTACACCACGCGGGAGATAATGAAGGTCGAGCATGGCATGGCGGAAGCCGCCGGCCGCCTTGCCGCCGCGCGCAGCTTCGGCGTGAAAGACAAGGCGGTCGCCAAGGCCATTCGGTCGGTCGAGACGAAGGACGCATCGCGCCCATTCCGCTTCGATGCCGAACAGGTGGAAGCCGTCCAGCACGTCACGAGCGCTGGGGGAATTGCCGCGGTTGTCGGCTATGCCGGCGCGGGCAAATCGACCTTGCTGGAGGCGGCAAACGTCGCGTGGAAAGCCGATGGACGGCGGGTGTTCGGTGCGGCCTTGTCCGGCAAGGCGGCGGAGGGATTGGAGGAAAGCTCCGGGATCACATCGCGCACGCTCGCCTCCTGGGAGCTGGCGTGGAAGAACGGGAACGCTGCCTTGCAAAAGGGCGACGTGTTCGTGGTCGACGAAGCGGGCATGGTGTCATCGCGCCAGATGGCCCGCTTCGTCGCGGCGGTCGAAGAGGCCGGCGCGAAGCTCGTGCTTGTGGGCGATGCGCAACAGTTGCAGCCGATCCAGGCGGGCGCGGCGTTCCGCGCCGCCATGGATCGGATCGGCGCGAAGCACCTGGTCGGTGTGCGCCGCCAGCGTGAAGAGTGGATGCAGGACGCCTCGCGCGATTTCGCGAGCGGCGATAGCCAGAAGTTCGCCCGCGCGATGGGCGCCTATAGGGATCATGGCGCGATCCGGCAGACGCTCACCAATGACGAAGCGCGGGCCGCTCTGGTTGAGGAATGGACCAACATACGGATCGAGATCCGCGCACAGAAGGAAGCCAAGGGGGAAACGCTCCAGGGCAACGAGATGATCGTTCTGGCGCACACCAATGCCAATGTGCGCGCGTTGAACGACGCCATGCGCGGCGTGCTTCAGGACGCCGGTGAGCTGAAGGATGCCCGCGGGTTCACCACCGAAGGTGGCACCCGAGAGTTCGCCGTGGGCGACCGTCTGTTGTTCCTGGAAAATGCGAACTTCATCGAACCAAGCGCCCCCGAGCTTGAGCGTCAGAGCGTCAAGAACGGCATGCTCGGGACCGTGACCGCGACCACGGACGCGGCGGGCAAGCCGCGCCTGTCCGTGCGGCTCGATGCCGGTCGCGAGGTGGTGTTCTCAACCGACACGTACCGCAATGTCGATCATGGCTATGCGACGACGATCCACAAGTCGCAGGGCGCGACGGTGGATCATGCTTTGGTGCTGGCGTCCTCCATGATGGATCAGCATCTCACCTATGTGGCGATGAGCCGTCACCGGCATTCGGTCGCCATGTATGCCGCCCAGGAGGAGTTCAGCGATCCGCGCGCCGGGCGCCTAGTCGAGCATGGCGCCGCACCCTATGAGCACGATCCGACAAAGGGCGAGAGCTATTACGTCACGCTGGAAAGCGATAAGGGCCAGCAGCGCACGATCTGGAGCAAGGATCTTGGCCGCGTCATGAAGGAGCACCAGCCGGAAATCGGTGAGAAGATCGCACTTCAGCATCTGGGCAGCGTTCCGCTGACGCTACCCGATGGCACGATCACCCATCGCAATGCATGGAGGATGCGCGGATCTGAAGACCTCACTTATGAGCAGCTTCAAACGCGCCTGTCGCGCTCTGGCGCCAAAACGACGACGCTCGATTTTGAGAATGAACCTTTGTACCGGGAGCATGCGGATGCGTTTCTGCATCGGCGCGGCTTCGAGATCCTGCGCGACATCGGGCCTTCGATCACAGCAGTGGTCGAAAAACAGGCGAACCTCATCGCCCAGCAGCACGAGGCGCTCGCGGATCTGTGGAGTCGGGCCGAACATGCGCTTCAGCGCATGGGCTTTGGGCGCTCCCTCGCACCAGAGCCCGTTCAGGCCGCCGCTCCCATTGCGCCAGAGGACCGGATCGGGTCGGAGCGCCCTGCGCTTGTTCCCGGCGTCACCGAACATGCCGCGCCGGTCCTCGATGCGGCTCGGACGCGCTTCCTCGCCAGCGCCCAGGGCCGTGACAACGCCGCGGAACTGTCTGCGCGCCTGACCGGGATCTACCGCAATCCCGAGCTGGCGAAGGAGGCGATCACAAGCGCTGCGCTGCGCATGACCGGCGACACGGCGCGCTTGTCTGAACAGATCCTCCAGCGGCCGGAGAGCTTCGGTGCGTTGCGCGGTTCGGGCCGTCTCATTGACGGACGCGGTCAACGTGCAGCGCGGGAAGACGCCATGCTGGCCTTGCCGGAGGCGGCGACCATTGCCCGTGTCCAGGCTATCGCATGGCGCAATGGCGAGGCACGCCATCTTGCGGCCGAGACCCGGCAGCGCGAGGCCATGTCCGTTGTGATTCCGGCGCTTTCACAATCCGCCGCCGCCCAACTCGATACGCTCGCAGGCCTTCGCGCGCAGGGTGGCGAGGACGCGTGGCGCAAGGGCTTTGAGATGGTGCGTGCGGATGCCGGCACCATGGCCGAGATCCGCGCGGTCACCGCGGCGCTGGATGCCCGTTATGGGTGCACCGCGTTCACGCCCAAAGCGGATGCGCTCGCCACGCAGACGATCGAGGCGCGCACCCCGACTGAGGCGCGCGCCGGCCTTGCGGCCGAGGCGCCGCGTCTGGCGGAAGCGCGGGCCGTGTCGCGTGCGCTCGATCTCGTGCACGTCCGCGAGCTGGCCCAGGCCGAGGGCAAGGCTCCCGGCGTGATCCAGGACCAGGTGCAAGATGGCCCCATGCCGGCGACGGCCACCCCGCCGGTGCCGGCCGAGAAGCCCGCCCCCATGTTCGCGGCGGTCACCCGTTTCGCGGAGACCGTTGAGCAGGTCGCGGAGCGGCGCGCGTGGGCGCGGGCGGATGTCGCCGCAGCCGTCCAGGAGCTGGCCGCCGAGGCGGGGAAGGTCTGGTCGGAACCGGAGCGGGCCGTCGCTGCGATCCGGGGTCGGATCGAGGCCGGCAAGACCACGCCCGCGGCGCTGCGCGAGGACATCACCGGCGCGCCCGAGACGTTCGGGACGCTGCGCGGCTCTGGGCGGCTCCTGGATCGGTTCGGGGCGGCCGGCGCCGAGCGCAAGAAGGCCCTCGATGCCGTCTCCTTCACCGCCACCGTTGCCGGCACCTTGCTCGATGACGTTGCGAATTACCGGACGGTCGAGAGCGCGGCCGAGGTCGAGCACCGCAAGCGCATGGCGATCGAAGTCCCTGGGCTGTCGGAGAGCGCTTCTCACGCCCTGCAGGCCCTGAAGGCGACCAAGGACTATGGCGAGCGCCAGCAGATCGTGAGCCGCATGCCGCTGGCCGTGCGCACCGAGATCGCCCAGGCCGACCAGGCGTTGCGGGCGCGCTTCGGCACTTATGAGAATGCCTCCGTGGAGGCATTGCACCAGCGTGTGCCGGAAGATCAGCGCGCGCGCCTCGATGCGGTTCGCGCGGATATGTCGGCGGCGCACGCAGTGGTCCGGATCGAGAACACCATGAAGCATGAGCAGGAGCGGTTGCAGCGTCGGCACAGCCGCGGAATTACGCCGACGCGGTAGGGCATTGTTCGAGGGGCAAGCAATCGCGATTGTCGTCTCATGCGGATAGCGTGTTAACGTAGGAGAATAGTCACGCATTTCGTCTCACGCGCAAATTATTTTTCCTGCAATGAAGGCGTAATTAGAAATATATGCTTGAGCTTTGTTATTTTCTCTATAAAATATGGGTAGGTGTCTGTTTGATGAAAGGGCTGGTATGACCCACATCGAAAAAGTTCCGCATCTTGCGATCAGTGATGAGGAGCGGCGCCGGCGGCGGGAAGCGGTCAGCTACGCGACTGCCTCGGTGCGCCTGGAGGGTTTCGTGATGAGCGAAGAGCAGGAGCGCCACGCGGAACGCTTCATCAATGGTGAGATCGATCTGGCTGAGTTCGTGAAGGTGCCTCATGACCCCATCATTCCGCGCTGACGCGGGTTCACCATCACGCGCCGTGAGAATCTATTGGATTGACTCCAACGCCTGGACCTGAACCGCCCCGGGTCTGCCGGAGGCTCCAACTCCTGAAAAGGTGGAGCCATGACGGGCAAGACGACAAACAAGTTCTCCCCCGAGGTGCGCGAGCGGGCGGTGCGGCTGGTGCTGGATCACGCGCATGAGTATCCGTCCCGCTGGCAGGCGATCCTGTCGGTCTCGGCGAAGATCGGCTGCTTAGGGCAGGCGCTGAACGAGCGGGTGAAGAAGGCCGAGGTGGATACCGGCAAGCGGGTCGGCGTTTCGACGGACATGGCCGCGAAGCTAAAGGCCCTCGAGCGCGAGAACCGCGAGTTGCGGCAGGCGAACGAGATCCTGCGCAAGGCATCGGCGTATTTCGCCCTGGCGGAGCTCGACCGCCGGTCGAAGACATGATCGCATTCATCGATGATCATCGCGGTGCGTATGGGGTCGAGCCGATCTACAAGGTCCTGCCGATCGCCCCCATAGCGATCCGGAACGGATGGCGTCCCGCGATCCTATGCGACCTACCATGCGCATGTTGCCCGGCGGATTGATCCGTCGAAGCTCTCGGCACGGACACAGCGCGACGCGGTCTTGCGGCCGGAGATCGAGCGTGTGTTCGCCGAGAACTTCGAGGTGTACGGGGCACGCAAGGTCTGGCGGCAGATGATGCGGGAGGGGTTCGACGTAGCCCGCTGCACCGTCGAGCGGCTGATGCAGGGCATGGGACTCGCCGGCGCGCTCCGCGGCAAACCGGTCCGCACCGCGGTGCAGGACAAGGCGACGCCATGCCCATTGGACCATGTGAGCCGGGTGTTCCATGCGCCAGCGCCAAACAGGCTCTGGCTGTCGGACTTCACCTATGTTACCACTTGGACTCGCTTCGTCTGCGTCGCCTTCGTGATCGACGCCTATGCTCGCCGCATCGTCGGCTGGCGGGTGAGCCGGACCGCTCATGCCAGCTTCGTGCTGGATGCCCTGGAGCAGGCCCTTCACGAGCGACGGCCTGTTCATCGCGGCGGCCTGGTGCACCATAGCGACCGCGGCTCGCAATACGTGAGCATCCGCTATACCGAGCGCTTGGTGGAAGCCGGTATCGAGCCCTCCGTGGGCAGCGTGGGCGACAGCTACGACAACGCCCTCGCCGAGACGATCAACGGTCTCTACAAGGCCGAGGTCGTCCATCGACGTAGGCCCTGGCGATCCTTCGAGGCCGTCGAGTTCGCGACGCTGACCTGGGTCGACTGGTTCAACCATCGTCGGCTGCTGGAGCCCATCGGCAACATCCCGCCGGCCGAAGCCGAGGAACGCTACTACGTCATGCTCGACGCGCAGCAAATGGCGGCGTGACCCACACGAAACAGCCTCCGGTAAACCCGGCGCGGTTCAGTTTGTCGGCCGGGATGTGGCCCTTAAGGGCATTGAGGAAGCTGATGAACTCACCAGTTGCGCCGAGGCCGCCGCAAAGGCTGGCAGGAGCGTCGCACCTTTACTTTGGAAGCGCCGGAAAAGGCGCGGTGAGTATCGACACGCGCTTCGGCTAGCAAGGGTCAACCGCTCTAATCGGCTCTCTCAACCTGCTGATGTTGGGCGCGGCTGGCGGCGCGCAACCGCGGAGAGCAGGGCACGGGGAGCCGACGTCTCTTCCAGAACCGCGCTCGGTCGTTCGCGGTTCTGCGCCGGCCCCCATCACGCCGTTGATCACTTCGAGGTGTCGGATGGCAGTGCCCGGCGCGCCAACATCTCGGGTGAATAGGTGCCGTCGCTATTCAAGTCTTGCGTGCGCTGCTGAAGCCAGTAGAGAAATTGATGGATAGATGTCGTCGTTTTTTCGCCATTTCCAGCCCGGAATGAGTAATTGTCCGCTTCGCCGCTCTGGATGAGATTGGTGATGTACTCGATCCGGGGGCCAACCTGGTCCTCGGGGAGGGTGGCCACGTTGGTTTCGTACATTGTGTGGCTCTCGACGTTATTCGAATAGAGCTCCGGATTGGCTTCGTGCTGCGATTTCCACTCCGCCTCGGTCCGGGCTGCCTCCGCCTTTCTGGCGGCAATTTCAGCTTTCATTGCTTCAGTGGGTTGAAAACCTACTCCTGGAGGTAAACGTTTCCACTGTACATTCGCGTATTTTTGATAGTCCTGATACTGCGCCAACTGGGCCATGGCTTTTAGCCGATCCATTGGTGATCCTCGCTGAAAGAGTGGGGCCCGCAGCGTGCAAGGCTACCACAACTATATGGTGATAGCCTTGCACGGGGCTGGTCTAGGCGAAAACCGATCCTGAGAAATGCGTCCCATCAGCGGTTGCGAAAAACTCGATGGTGTTAAAACCATCGTACCAATTCTCAAGTCTGACGACCGCGTTTGGGTATTGTGCTGCATCGTCGTCAGAATATATGATGAGATCATCTCCTTGTCTAGAATAAAGCAAATCGCTCACGGTCGCGATACGTTGCAAATATACATAGTCGTTACCAGACGATCCTGTATCCTTGATGGTCGACTGTAGAACTGTATCGACGTAGTAAATATCGCCGTTGTTCCCGCCGTCTGCGAAGCCCCCGCCAAGTTTAAGGTTTAACGTGTCCTCCCCATCGTCCCCATAGAGCTCGAACCCGATATACTCGCCGTTCAGAGTGTCAGCGCCTGCCCCCCCATGGGCTGAGCCATTGCCGAATACCGTGATCGTGTCATTGCCGCTGTCGCCATAGGCTGTGCCACTACTGATGACGATTCTGTCGGCCCCGCCACCCCCTTTGATGACAGTCCCGAGGTCGATGCCATTGCCGTAGTTGAAGGTCTGTCCCTGGTTATTCCCTGCGCTGTAGATCTCGTCGTTCCCATCTCCGCCGTCGATCGTATCGGCCTGGTTACCACCAGGCATCGGCCCAACAGCGCCGACATCCGTTCCGAGCCCTCCGAATATGATATCCGCACCGGCGCCGCCGGTGATCGTGTCATCTCCGCCGCCGCCTTCCAGGCGTGTTCCAGTGGCTCCGGCAATCAGGTTGTCGTCGTGGTTCGAACCGATGAACCGTTCGATATTCGTGTAGATATCGCCGGTGGCGTCACCGCCACTCAGTGTGCCGGTGGCCAGATTGATGGTGACGCCGGAAGCACTCGTCAGATACCACAAGCTATCGATACCGGCCCCGCCATCGAACGAATCCGCGCCGGCGCCGCCGATGAAGATGTTCGCAGCGTTATCACCAACGAAGGTGTCATCGTAGGCGGTTCCGTGAATGACCTCGACGTTGGTAAAGACATCCTCGGAGGCCAAACCGGTGTGACCACCTGTTACAAGATTAATGCCGATGGCGGATGTTGCGTCGGCATAGGTGATCATATCGACACCGTTGCCACCGTTGACATGGTCGGTATTGGAGCTTGCGATGAAGGTATCGCCATAGTTCGTGCCAGCGATGACTTCGATGCCGTCGAAGGTGTCGCCTGCTCCGATCCCGGAGAACACGCCAGTTGCGAGGTTGAACGTCATGGCGACCGTACTGTCGACATAGCTTGCCGTGTCGGTGCCGTCTCCACCGGCGAACTGGTCGGCGCCGGCGCCACCGACAAGGACATCATCGCCATTGCCGCCATAAAGCTGATCGGCGCCCAGGCCGCCATTCAGGGTGTCATTACCGTCGCCGCCGTAAAGCTGATCCGCGCCATCACCACCGTTCAGCGTATCGTTGCCGGTGTTTCCGGTGATGATGTTGTCGCCGGCATTGCCGGTCAGCGTGGCATT
>NZ_JBAFWH010000028.1:0-26086 GCF_043195015.1 Xanthobacter sediminis
TCAGAGAGATGGCTGACAGCCTGTCCGCAGGGACGACGATCCGCAGAGGGTATCCTCGATGCTGAAAAACGTGCTGGTCCTGCTCGGCGAGAGCCCCTCCAGTGCCGTGGCGAGCGCATATGCCCGGAGGATCGTCAAGGCGCAGGACGCCCAGATTACCTCTGTGTCAGGCGTTGATCTGTCCTTCATCGAAGCCCCCATGCCCGGCACCATCGGCGGTGCGGCGTATCACACGCAAATGGAAACGGGCCTCAAGGCTCAGGCCGAGAAAGCGCGCCGGCGTGTCTCGGAGATCTTTGAGAGAGTGTGTGCCGGCGATGGAATCATGCCGAAAAGCATCAGCTTCGACGGCGACCCCTTTGAACAGGTGACGGCCGCAAGTGCGACGTCCGATCTCGTTGTCACTGGCCACGATGTCACTTTTCGCGGCACACAGCGCGAGGGGAACTCCGACACCTTGAACCAACTGCTTTTCACGACCCCGCGTCCGGTTCTCGTCTGCCCAGATCAGCTCCCCTCTGAAGGCACAGTCCTCATCGCGTATGACGGAAGCCTGCCGGCCATGCGCGCGCTCCAGCTGTTCGTGCTGGTCGGCGCCTGGAAAGGCCGCCGCGTGCAGGTTTCCTCCGTCGATTCGAATCTCGAGAACGCGGAACGGTTGGCCAGCGAGGCGTCTGCCTACCTTCATCTCCATGGATACGAGGCCGATCCGCGCCCTATCGGCTCCGCGGAGCCCCCCGCGGAGATCATCGGCGTGCTGGCCACCCATGGCGAGGTCGAGCTTCTGGTCATGGGCGCCTACGGCCATCGCGGTCTCAAGGAATTCTTCTTCGGATCGACGACGCAGAGCCTCATTGGCGCGCCGAAATCCTGTATCTTCCTGTACCATTAGCGCAGCCGCGCCGTCGGTCCTGCCCTTTGAACCCTATCGGGAGCGCTCCGACCAAACAGGGTCACCACATTCCACCGGGGCTCGCAGAGCCTCATCCACCTGACCAAAGCCAGGCGTGACGAGGCGTTCGACGGTGACACTGCTTCTTGTAATCCTCATTCCCTTTCTCGGTGCCCTGATCCCGCCGCTGGTGATCCGCTCCGGGCGGAACAACTGTGCGGCGGCGACCGGCTGCGTGACGCTGCTCGCCCTCGCCCTGCTCCTCTCCCACGCGCCGGCGGTGTTCTCGGGCGCGGTCCCCAAGGCGGGCGTGGACTGGGTACCGTCCATGGGCCTCTCCCTGTCCGTGTTCGCGGACGGGCTGGGCTTCTTCTTCGCGGCGATGATCCTCGCCATCGGCCTGCTGGTGATCGTCTACGCGCGCTTCTATCTGTCGCGCGAGGATCCCATGGGACGCTTCTTCGCCTACCTGCTCCTGTTCCAAGGGGCCATGGTGGGCGTGGTCTTGTCCGACAACGTCATCGCGCTGCTGGTGTTCTGGGAGCTGACGAGCCTCACCTCGTTCCTGCTGATCGGCTTCTGGACCAAGCGCGCGGAGGCCCGGCAGGGCGCCCGCATGGCGCTGGTCATCACCGGCGGCGGCGGGCTGGCGCTCATCGCCGGCCTGCTGCTGGTGGGTGAGGCGGCGGGCTCCTACCAGCTCACGGACATCCTCGCCCGCGGCGAGATGGTGCGCGCCTCCCCGCTCTATTTGCCGGCGATGCTGCTGGTGCTGGTGGGCGCCTTCACCAAGTCCGCCCAGTTCCCGTTCCATTTCTGGCTGCCCCACGCCATGGCGGCGCCGACGCCGGTCTCGGCCTATCTCCATTCGGCCACCATGGTGAAGGCGGGCGTGTTCCTGCTGGCGCGGCTGTGGCCGGTGCTGGCGGGCACCGACGCCTGGTTCCTCATCGTCGCGCCGGTGGGGCTCGCCACCATGCTTATCGGCGCGGTGATCGCCCTGTTCAAGGACGACCTGAAGGGACTGCTCGCCTATTCGACGGTGAGCCACCTCGGCCTCATGACCATGCTGCTGGGCCTCGGCACGCCCATGGCGGCGGTGGCGGCGGTGTTCCACGTCATCAACCACGCCACCTTCAAAGCGGCCTTGTTCATGAGCGCCGGCATCGTCGACCACGAGGCGGGCACCCGCGACATCCGCCGCCTCGGCGGCCTCATGGCGCTGATGCCCATCACCGGGACGCTGGCGCTCCTCGCCGCCGCCTCCATGGCCGGCGTACCCCTGTTCAACGGCTTCCTCTCCAAGGAGATGATGCTGGAGGAGGCGGCACACACCTCCTATCTGGGGCTCGATTTCCTCTTCCCCGTGCTGGCGACGGTCGCGGCCGTCTTCTCGGTGGCCTATTCGGCGCGCTTCGCCATCGGCACCTTCCTCGGCCCCGCGCGGCACGATTATCCGCACCATCCCCACGATCCGCCGCTCGGCATGTGGCTGCCCGTGGCGGTGCTGGTGGTGCCGGTGATCGCCATCGGCCTGTTTCCCGGTCCCGTGGCCGGGCCGCTGGTGGCGCTGACGGCCGGGGCGGTGATCGGCGGGCCGCTGCCGGATTATCACCTCGCTTTGTGGCACGGCATCACGCCGGCCCTCGTCATGAGCCTTCTGGCCTTCGCCGGCGGCGCCGCGCTGGTCCTCGCCTTCCGCCGGGCAGACGGCGTGCGCGCGCGCCTGCCGCGCCTCGACGCCAAGGCCATGTTCGAGCTGGCGACCGGTGCCCTAGTGGTGGCGTGCCGGCGCAGCCTCGGTGCCCTGCATAACGGGGCGCTCACGCGCTACATGGGCGTGACGGTGGCGACGCTGGTCGCGGTCGGCGGCTACGGCTTCTGGAGCGCCACCCACGGCGCCGGCACCCGCCCCCTGCTGCCGGTGACCGCGCCCGCCGCGACTGCCTTTCTCGCCCTTGTCCTGGCCAGCGGCGCGGTTCTCCTGTTCCATGGCGAACGGCTGACGGCGCTGATCCTTACCGGCGTTGTGGGCGTGGTGGTGGCGCTGGCCTTCCTGCAATTCTCCGCCCCGGACCTCGCCCTGACGCAGATCTCGGTGGATGTGGTCACCACCATCCTCATGCTGCTCGCGCTCAACCTGCTGCCGAAGGCGACGCCGAGGGAGGAGAGCCGGACGATCCGTTGGCGCGACGGCATCGTCGCGTGGCTCGCCGGGCTGGGGGCGGCGGGCCTCGCCTATGCCGTGATGACGCGCAACGGGGTCTCCATCTCCGATTATTACCTCGCCCAGTCCAAGCCCGGCGGGGGCGGCACCAATGTGGTCAACGTGATCCTGGTGGACTTCCGCGGCTACGACACCTTCGCCGAGATCATCGTGCTCGGCATCGCCGCACTCGCCATCTACGCCCTGCTCGACCCGGCGCTGAAGGGCCCGGCGGTGCGGCGCATCAAGGCGATGCTGCCCCGGCATGAGTCCCGCGACGCACACCCCTTGCTCCTCGTGGTGGCGACCCGCGTGCTCCTGCCTTTGTCGCTGGTGGTGGGCGCCTATATCTTCCTGCGCGGGCACAACGAGCCCGGCGGCGGCTTCGTCGCCGGGCTCGTGGTCGCCATCGCCCTCATCATGCAATACATCGCCTCCGGCTACGGCTGGGCGGCGGAGCGCATGCGGGTGGATTCCCAATCCATGATCGGCGCGGGTGTCGCCATCGCCGGCCTCACCGGCATCGCCGCCTTCGCCTTCGGCCGGCCGTTCCTGACCTCGACCTTCGGCTATCTGCACTGGCCCGTGGTCGGCACGTTCGAGGTGGCCTCGGCCATGGCCTTCGACCTCGGCGTGTTCCTCACCGTGGTGGGGGTGATGGTGCTGTCGCTGGCGCAGCTCTCCCGCGTCGCCCGCCGCATCGATCCGGCGCCGGACAGCGCGGAGCCGATGGACGTGCGGCTGGGCGCCGCCTCCGGCGCTGCCGGCAGGGAGGGCTGAGCGATGGAGCTTCTCGTCGCCGCCGCCATCGGCATCCTCACCATGGTGGGCATCTACCTGATCCTGCGGGCCCACACCTTCCCGGTGATCCTCGGCCTCACCTTCCTGTCCTATGCGGTGAACGTGTTCCTGTTCGCCATGGGCCGGCTCGCCATCGACCGGCCGCCGGTGATCTCGCCGGACGCGCCGGGCTATACCGATCCCCTGCCCCAGGCGCTGGTGCTCACCGCCATCGTCATTTCCTTCGGCATGACGGCGCTGATCGTGGTGCTGGCCCTGCGCGGCTACCTGGAGACCGGCTCCGACCGCAGCACGCTCGAGGCCCCGCGCGGGCCCGACGCGGGAGGCGGCTCATGACGGCGCCGCTCGACCACATGACGATCCTGCCGGTGATCCTGCCGGCCATGGCGGCGGCCTTCCTGGTGCTCGCTTTGCGCCACCATCTCAATGGCCAGCGCATCGTCTCCATTGGCGTCACGCTGCTCCTGGCGGGGATCGCCGCGTTCCTGTTCGCGCAGGCATCGGACGGCACGGTCCGCGCCTACCGGCTCGGCGCCTGGCCGGCGCCGTACGGCATCACGCTGGTGCTCGACCGGCTGTCGGCGACCCTGCTGCTGCTCACCGCCGTGCTCGCCTTGTGCGTGGTGGTCTATGCCGCCGGGGGCGTGGACGGGCGCGGGCGGCACTTCCATCCCCTGTTCCAGTTCCAGCTCATGGGCATCAACGGCGCCTTCCTCACCGGCGACGTGTTCAACCTGTTCGTGTTCTTCGAGGTGATGCTGATCGCCTCCTACGGGCTCATGCTGCACGGCGGCGGTCCGGGCCGGCTGAAGGCGGGCTTCCAATATGTGGCCATCAACCTGCTGGCCTCAGTCGTCTTCCTCGTGGGCGTGGGGCTGATCTACGCCGTCACCGGCACTCTCAACATGGCCGACCTGGCCGTGAAGGTGCCGCAGGTGGCGGAGGCCGACGCCGCGCTGCTGAAGACGGGGGCGCTGCTCTTGTTCCTCGTCTTCGCCACCAAGGCGGCGCTGGTGCCGCTGCACTGGTGGCTTCCGGCCACCTACGCCGGGACCTCGGCGCCCGCCGCCGCCTTGTTCATGATCATGACGAAGGTGGGCGCCTACGCCATCATCCGGGTCTATGGCCTCGTCTTCGGCGCCGGCGCGGGTCCGCTGGCGCTGGCGGCAGCGCCGTTCGTGCTGCCCGCCGCCCTCGTGACGCTGGCGCTCGGCGCCGTCGGCCTGGTGGGAAGCCGCAACCTGCGCGATCTCTCCGCCTTCGCCGTCATCGCCTCCATGGGTACGCTGCTCGTCGCCATCGGCCTGTTCGACGCCGCGGGGCTCGCGGCCGGGCTTTACTATCTCGTTCATTCGACGCTCGCCGGCGCAGCCCTCTTCCTCATCGCCGGGCTGGTGCAGGAGCAGCGGGGCGCGGCCGGCGACCGGCTGGTGCCGGCGCCCGCCATGGCCGGCGAGACACTGCTGGGGGGCCTGTTCTTCCTCGCGGCCATCGCCCTCGTGGGCTTGCCGCCGCTCTCCGGCTTCCTCGGCAAGGTGATGATCCTGAAGGCGGCGCAGGCATCCGTCATCTGGCCCTGGATCTGGGGCCTCATCCTCGGTGCGAGCCTCGTCATGACCTTCGGCTTCGCCCGGGCGGGATCGGTGCTGTTCTGGGCGAGCGGGCCGGTATCGGGCCCGCGGACCCCGCCGCCGCTCGTGCCGGTCTGCGCGGTGCTGGCGCTGCTGGCGTTGACCGTCGCCTGGACGCTGGCTGCCGGGCCGGCGACGGGCGGCCTTGAGATCACCGCGCAGCAGGCCCTCGACCGCCCCGCCTACATCGACGCGGTGCTGGAGCCGGCCCCACGCCCGGTGGCGGGAGACTGACATGTACGCGCGCCTCGTGCCCCATCCCCTGCTCACGGTGCTGCTCACGCTCGTCTTCGTCTTCCTCATGAACGAGGTGACGCCCGGCGTGGTGGTGCTGGGACTGATCCTCGGCCTCGCCATCCCCCTGCTCACGGCGCCCTTCTGGCCCGGCCGCCCCCGGCTGAAGGCCCCCCTCACCATCGCCGAATTCATGCTGGTGGTGCTGTGGGACATCGTGGTCTCGAACATCGAGGTGGCGAAGCTGATCCTGTTCCGGCGCGGGGCAAGCCTGCGCACCCGATATGTGAGCGTGCCGCTGGAGCTTGAGACGCCGGAGGCCATAGCCATGCTCGCCGGGACCATCACCATGACGCCGGGAACCGTGAGCGCTGACCTCAGCTCCGATGGCCGGGCGCTGCTGGTCCACTGCCTGGATACGGAAGACCCGGCGGCGACGGTCGCCGCCATCAAGGCCCGTTACGAAAGCCGGCTGAAGAGGATCTTCGAATGATCGCCGCCGCCATCGCCATCGCGGGAGGCGCCATCTGCCTCGCCATCGCGCTGACGCTCTACCGCCTCGCGGTCGGCCCGGACGCCACCGACCGGGTGCTGGCGCTCGACACGCTGGTGATCGAGACCATCGCCCTCATCGTGCTGGGCGGCATCGCCTTCGGCACGGCCATGTATTTCGAGGCGGCGCTGCTGTTCGCCATGGTTGGGTTCGTGACCACCGTGGCCTTCTGCAAGTTCCTGCTGCGCGGCAACGTCATCGAATAGGAGACGCCCATGCATCCCCTCGTCGAGGCACTGGTCGCAGCGCTGATCCTCATCGGCGCATTCTTCCTGTTTGTGGGCGCGCTGGGCCTCGCCCGTCTGCCCGATATGATGCGTCGCCTGCACGGCCCCACCAAGGCAACGACGCTTGGCATCGGCGCGCTGCTCATCGCCTCCATGATCTATTTTGCGGCGGTGCGCGGGACATTCTCGATCCACGAGCTTCTGATCACTCTGTTCCTATTCCTCACCGCGCCGGTAAGCGCGCACATGTTGGCAAAGGCCCACATATTGCGAGCGAAGGGAGAACGTGATCGCCTCCCTCCGACCGGAACGTCCACAGGATGGGCAACCCTCGACAGCGGAAAGCAGGAGAAGAGCTGACGGGCCCCCCCTTTGCAGACCGTGCAATGTGTTGACGGGCCCTGGCTGTAGAACATTCAATAACTCAATATCTACGCCGGACCCATGGTGGCGTTAACGGCATCCGGCCAGCGTCGGCTGGTCAAAATCTGGAGTACGCACAGAGCCATGGGACACCTCCAGCGCACAATCCTTGCGGGGCTCGTGGCGTTCCTGCCTCTCGCCATCACCATTTGGGCTGTGGGGCTGGTTCTCGATCTCCTATCCGGTGTCGGGCGCCCCATGGTAAATGCGCTGTCGGGCTGGGCCAGGGTCGTCGCGCCTGAGCTCACAGACGTGCTGACCCGTGACGCCGTCGCAGGCATTCTCGCCATCGCGGTGACGATCCTCCTCTTTTACCTTCTGGGCCTGATGACGCGAGCCATGATCGGCCAGCGTCTCGTTGCGCTCATGGATACCGTCATGAACCGCGTGCCCGTGGTCGAAAGCCTCTATCGAGCGGTGCGCAAGCTTCTCGCCTCGTTCGAGGTGAGGGATGGAGCGAGCCAGCGGGTCGTTCTGATCGAGTTTCCCTCACCGCAGATGAAGGCTGTTGGGCTGGTGACGCGTGTGTTCACCGATGCGGAGAGCGGCGCGGAGATTGCTGCCGTCTACGTGCCGACGACGCCGAATCCCACCTCCGGCTACATGGAACTCGTGCCCGTTGAGCGCCTCGTTTGGCTGGACTGGTCGGCGACCGATGCCATGCAGTTTATCGTGTCAGGCGGAACCACCGCTCCGGACACCATCAACTTCAACGGACGACCTCCTTTGACACCGCGAGCCGACTGATGTTTCGGCCGCAGTGGATCCTCGCCGCTGAGGCCCTCCTGCTCGACGAGTGGCATATTCTGCAGGACTTGGAGTAATTCCGGGTCACATTTTAAGACATCAATCCTGGGACAGGCCATGAGGCGATATTGACTGATCGCCGCTAACCACGTCCGCACGTACGCCCTGCTTGGCAGCAGGTGCCCCAGCTCGATCTCTGAGTCCTCGAATTCACCACATCCGTCGATGCACCCAGAGCAGCCATAATGATTTTCGGTCACAATAACTTGGCCAGTGACGCTAGAGGCGACTGGCTTCCCCCCGAGTTATGCATAGCAGAACTCACCGAAAACGGCGGAAAACCAGCGCTCACAGGCCAGCGCTCCGCATAATCCCGTTCTCCGCATAATCGATCTTATGTGGAGCTCCACATAACGCCGAGCTCGGTGCAGCCTGGCAGAAGACCTCGAACGAGGGCCGCGACTACCTCTCGGTGAAGCTGGACGACCCGAGCTTCCCCGCCCCGATCTATGCCACCTTGGTCGAGGTCGAAGGCGAGAGCGACATGCAGCTCATCTGGTCCCGGCCCAACCGCGACTGACCTCCGGCCATCCAACGGCCCCGCCCAAAAGGCGGGGCCGTTCGGATTGGGAATTCGCACCGCCGCGGTGCGGCGAGCGACGTGAAAGAAGCAGTGGGCCGCGTCGCTGCAAGATTGCGACGCTCCCCGCGCGAAGGCATGATCATCGACAACCCTTGATTTGGAGCAGCGATTGCGACCCAACTATGCCATTCAAATTCGCGCGCTGCCTGCGGATCGCCTGGAGGAGTTCGTCAATGATTGGCTGACCCAGCGGGTCAAGGAATACGCGGGCCACGAGCTCTGGCGCGGCACCGGCGACATGGGTCGCGATGTGACGGGTTATCTGACGCCGCAGCGCATGGAGGGTGCCTGGGACAACTTCCAATGCAAGCAGCTTGGGGTGTCTCTCTCGGAGCCGGCGGCGTTCATCGAGATCGGCAAGATCCTTATGCACTCGGCGGCCGGCGCCTTTACGCTGCCGCGATCGTACACCTTCGTCGCCCCAAGGGGTGTGGCGCGTGGTGTCCAACAGCTGATTGCCCATCCTCAGCGGTTCCGGAATGAGTTTCTTTCTCGCTGGAACGGGCAGATCGCCGGTCGCCTCGTCGAGCACCGGAACATCCCGCTTAGCCCGGAGATCGAAGCGAGGATCCAGGCATTCGATTTCGAGCAAGTCCACTGGCTCGACGCTACGCGGCTTGTCGAGCATCCGGCTGCGAAGCCTGCGCTCGTGCATTGGTTCGGAGACGATCCCGGTCGCTCGCCACGCGGCGCGGTCCCGGAGGAGGTTCAGTTTGTAGAATCCGCTTATATCGGGCAGCTGCTTCGGGTCTACGAGGAAAAAAGCCCTGGCTCCTACGCGACCGCGGAGGCGGCGCTCGCCAGCTCAGAGTTCGGCACGCATCTGCGTGACCAACGGACCCGCTTTTTCGACGCAGTCGCATTCGACCGCTTCTACCGGGACTCGACGCCCGACGAGTACCTGAGCACGTTCAAGGACGAAATATACCATGGCGTCGTTGATACGCATGGCGACGGTCATCCCAATCGCCTAGCAAGGCTCACCCAGGTAATGAAGACGGCGGCAATCCTTCAGCCGTCGGGCATCCTGGGCAAGCACGCCGGTCCCCAAGTCAAGCAGGGGACCTGTCACCAGTTTGCGAATGATGGGCGATTGCCGTGGGATCGGTAGAGCGGAGCGCGTCGGGCGGACATCCCTTCAACTCAACCCTGGAGACAGGCATCCGCGCGCTTGTCGTGCTTGAGGCATTTTATCCGCGTCGGTGCGACTTGATGGAAATGACGTGGCTCGATCACCTCGTCGTCCATACCGGGGACCTCGATGGCGACGATGTGCCAGAGAGTCTACATCCCGATCTTCCAAACAGGGTGGGCGAGCTCCTCGTGCGACGGCAATTGGTCGAACGAAGCCTTCGCGTGATGCAGCAGGTTCATTTGGTGGATGTGTTCGAGACTGAAAGTGGCGTCGAGTTCTGCGCGAGCCAGGAAGCCCCGAGCTATGTCGACCTGCTCCAAGCCCCGTACTCGCGGGCGCTGAAAACGCGCGCCAAATGGATGGCGGACCGGTTCGCCGGGATGACGACGCTCGAGATTCGTTCTCTCGTTGAAGCCCGCATAGGCCGGTGGACCGCAGAGTTTCGAGCGGATGAAACGCCAACTGGACGGTCTGGATCATGATGGGCGTCCGGTTACGCCATCTGACGTTCACTGGGCCAGCTACCAAGCCCGCCGAGCTCACGTTCCAGGACGGCCTGAACATCGTCTATGGTGCGTCGAATACGGGCAAATCTTTCGCGTCCAAGGCCGTGCTCTTCATGCTTGGCGCTGCCAAGGCATTGCCAGAAACCGAGGAGATTGCCGCTTACAACGCCTGCTGGCTCGGAATGACGCTTCCCGGCGAGCGCAATGTCACACTCTATCGCTCCACCCGTGGCGGGCACTTCAAGATTCATGAAGGGCTTATCCGGGCCGCCGGGCCTGACGAGGGCACCGCGCTGCGCGGTCAGCACGATTCGAAACGAGATGACACGGTCTCGCATCTTCTGCTCAGCGCCATGTCCCTTGCCGGCAGGCAGATCGTCCGCGACGCCAATGGCGCCAAGGACATGCTATCGATCTTCAGGTTGGCGCCCTACGCCGTGGTCTCCGAAGAGGACATCATCGCTGAAAGGAGTCCTGTCTTTACGGGGCAGCCGGCAGAGCGGACATTCGAGCAGAATCTTTTCAAACTTCTCCTCACCGGCATAGACGACACGGCCGCCGTGACGGTGCAAAAGCCTTCTGATCGCAAAGTCGCTAAAGCTGCGAAAATCGAGCTCGTCGACGAGCTCATCGAGCAACTCGACAAAGAGCTAGGCGACGAGGCGCCCGACGAAAAGGAACTTACAGAGCAGCTAGACCGCCTTGAAAGGAGCGCCACCAGCCTGCTCGATCGCCTCCGTGAGAGGCAGATGGAGCTCGACTCTTTGGTTGGCCAACGTCGGTCAGCCCTCGATCGTTCATGGGAGCTGGGCGAAAGGGTTGATGAGCTAGGGCTCACCCTGGAGAGATTTGCGAGGCTTCAAGCGGTCTATAGCTCTGATTTGGAGCGGCTGCAGTCGATAGAGGAAGGCGGCTTTGTCCTTGTTGCCATGGCCGGCATGGATTGCCCTGTCTGCGGTGCACCTCCCGAAGCCCAGCGGCATAACCATGCCGCGGAGGAAATCGAGATGGCGCACAAGGCTGCGTCCGCAGAAGCGAGAAAGATCGAGCGCGAGCAGCGGGAACTCACCCAGACGATATCATCCCTCGAAGCTGAGGCCTCTGGTCTTCGCCGGACAATGGGACAGCTTGCAATCGACGTTGAGAAGCTTGAGGAGCAAATCGAGGACGCCCGCCCGCAAGAGGCCACGGCTCGGCAAAGCTACGAAATGTATATGAGCGAGCGGACCGCAGTAATGAGGGTCCTCGACCTGTACGAGCGGCGCAGCAAGCTCCTGGCGCGCAAAGCGGAACTTGAGAGCCAATCGACGAAGCGCGAAGGCGATGCACTTGCTGTCGGGCCAGACTCGACGACGGCATTCAAATTCGGCGAAACCGTCAAGAGCGTTCTGACCGCTTGGCGCTTCCCCGATGCCGACAAAGTGCAGTTCGACCTTCAGACTAACGACATCACAATTGCTGGTAAGCGCCGTTCGGCTAACGGCAAGGGCGTCCGGGCCATACTTCATGCCGCCTTCAACGTCGCGGTCATCGTCTATGCCATCGAGAACCAATTGCCCCACCCCGGCTTTTTGGTGCTCGATACGCCGCTCCTCACATATCGAGAGCCGATGACGTCGCGGCACGGTGAGCTGGCAGCGGATGAAGCGGCGCTAAAGGCAACGAGCCTTGCGGAACACTTCTACCGCTACTTGGCGGGTCTCAGCTCGGACGTGCAGTTTGTCGTCATCGAGAATTCGGATCCCCCGGCCGCCATTCAAAGCATAGCTCGGATCGAGACCTTTACCGGACTTGAGGGAAATGGGCGTTTCGGCCTCTTGGCCCGACGCACCTGACGTTGCAGCGCTCGCAATCTCTAGACCAGCTCTTGCCGGCCCAAGCTGCATCGTCTCGGCTACTACAAACCGCCGGGAGCAATAGACTTGTTGTAGCGATCGAGGATCGCCGCGACTTCGCGCAAAATCGCCGGCAACGGACGTGTTTCGTAAATCGTGAAGCCGATGGGCTGCCGCTCGAAGAGCGCGAGACACACCTCGCTCGGATCGTGGCGAGAGAGATAGGTGATGCCGTCCGGTTGCTCTGGATGATCCCAGAGCGCGTCGGCCCATACCCCGCACGGCTCGTATGGCCCAGTCGATATTGCGTTGTCGGTTCCGAGCGCCTGGAGGCCCGTGCCGTGCATGGTCACGACGCGCATATCGCGTTCGCAGGCGAGCTTCGTCGCCGACCTCGAGGTGATCTCGGACATCGCCACCATCAGCCGCTGTGGATTGCGCAGGATTGTTTCAGCGAGTGCGCCCTCTAGCGCAACGCCGACGTACAGCACACCGAACCGGGCGGTGGCGCTGTCAAATCGATAGGTGGGCGGAAGGCCAGTGCCAGGTCCGAAGAATACCGGGCCGTGCTGCGTCCGGTGGACGCGATGCAAGACTTGGCCTGCCGGAATGACCGTGATCGGTAAGTCGGCCGTCCGCAGCCCTTCCGGAGGGGGTAACGCTGCTCCCGAGGGCCCGCGCGCCTCCGATGGCATCAGGCAAATCCATCCTCGGCATTCGCGCGGACCAGTCTTTCGACCGACGCGCGGTCACCCTGACGCAGCGCCTCAAGGGGAGACCGTCCCCCAAGTGCGCTGTCGGCGGACAAGAGGAAATCGAGCGCTACCCACGCACCCTGGGTTTCGAGTCCGCGGACGACGTCGGCGATGCCGAGCAGCACCTCGCCGTCCTGGAATTGGCACGCCGGATATTTCCAGTCGCTTCCCTCACGGATCGCGAGGATCGCGTTGCCGCGGCGGCGCTTGTCGATGGCCTGCCTCGAGACGCCAGCGATCTTGCCTGCCTCTTCGGCCGACATGACTCCTCCAGCGCGCTTCAGCAGCTCACGGCGATGTTCGACGTTGCGCGCCAATGCCGGTACGAGCGGGTCGAGATCGGCGACGGCCGCACCGATCAGTTCAGAATGGCTCAGCAATTGCGCTAGAGCTCCCGCACCCGTCGGCGCCGCGAGCGCTTCGGTGAGAGCCTTTGCCGGCGCTGTGGCAGCGATACGTTCCAGCGCAGACATTGCCCGGCGCAGAAACGCTGCCTGGATCGAATCCGGGTCGGTTTGGAAATTCAGTACCAATCCGGAATGTGGCTCGGAACGAGGCATGTCAGCCTCCTTGGTTGTCATGGTGATAATATATGTTCGAAATGTACCACGTCAACCAAGCGATGCGGTGGCTTTGATAAACCGGTCTCTCGCGTTGCGCTGCGAGGGAATGGCTTCAACCCGGTCTAGCCGCCATCGGCGTGGATCCGGGTGAACGCGGTCCACGGCCTTCGAACTCGGCGGCACCACTTTCACGAGCACACATCCACGGTCTGCAAGCGAAGCCAAGAACGCGCTGGAGGCTGGTCTCGACCGGTACGCACCAATCCCGCTCTCAGTGATGGCGTCCTGGCCCCCCTCCGGATCTTCCACGATCAACCCGCAAGGGGGCGGCTAGCAAGCTGCCGCCGCTACGGCTGCGCCTTCGCGGTGATCGCGACCAGAGGCGGCCCTTCGAGGAGCCATCGAGCGGGAATTGGCCCGCTCCGGATGGAGCCTTCAAAATGTCGCACGATCTTACCCTCGCGCAGAACCACGCCTTCCAGCTTGCCCGCACCCTCATGGTCCCGGTCACCCTGTTCAAGTCCGGCGGCGAATACGGCGCCCTCCCCTCCAACGAACTCGACGACGGCGATGACCTCGAGCTGATCCACGAATTCGATCCCTACGAGCGCGGCCCGGCTCATTGAGCCGGTTCCGACAACATCGCGCCGGGGATGCTTCCCCCGGTACAGCGGCGCGTGATCGTCCGTGCCCGACCACGAAGCAGCGCGGTCTTGCACAGCCCGCCCCCGCCAGGCCCTCCCGTCCCGACGATGCTGCGGCCGGCTATTTCCCCCCTTTGGTCCTTCGTCTCGTCTTGCCGGCGCGCTTCGATGAGGCCTTAGCGGAATTCAAGATGACCGCTATCGCCGGCTCAATGCGGTCTTTGAGCATCTTCTTTGCCCAGCTCTTTCTCCCCCCGGAAGAAACGTATTGAACCTGGCGCAAAGCGATCAAGACGCGGTTGAGCAGGGCAAGCGAATTGCGAGATACGGCCTCGTCGAACCAGGCATCGGTGTCTTCCCATTGGCTTGCGAAATACTGCTCCATCGCCGATGTCGCGGGCTCGACGACACCGTTCTCGACACAGAGCAGCGATCCATGTCCTGGGATGTCGTGAACGAGGTGCCCGATCGGGTCGCGAGCGGCTCGCATCAGCGGGAACGGGCAGATTCCGATCTCCAGCAACAAAGATCCAGCCAACACCGGTCGATCGTCACCCCCGACGGCGGCCGGAAGATAGGCAAGCTGGGCAAGGATCATCCAACCCGCCATCGGCCCTAGCGTCTCCGGCAAGTCACCTTCGAGGTCGGTCGCATCCCCGAGCGGCCGCCCCGCTTCGTCCAGGAGGATAGCCGTTCCATCGCCATTGATCTGAACCTCCTGAAGGTTACCATCCGGCATTTGGAACGCGATTACACCGTTCGTGAAGGGTCTTACCTTGGGCTCTCTGTCATAGAGCCCCGCAAGAAGGCCCGACGAGAAGCTGCCCTGCCGCTCCGCAAGATCGCGAATAGCTTGCGCACCGACTAGATCACCGAGAAAGACCCCTTCGAGTCGATCCGCCAGCCACCGGCCCGCCTCCCGAGGATCCGCCGCAGCCCGCTCTTCCAATTCCTCTGAGATTGCGTATGCCAGCTCGCTCAGGAAAAGATCCGGCGCGAGCGGCGTGATCACATCTTCGCCGCCCGCATGGCGATAGGTCCGCAACCATCCTTGAGAGGCAAGACGCTCCAGCACTTCTCGAGCCGGTTGCTGGAGAGCATCCCGGCGCACCACGAACCCATGCGAAATCTCCAATGCCAGTTCGCCGGAGGTCTGCGTCGCATCGGCGGCGAAGTCCCGAGCAAGAAGGCGGAAACTGCGGGCTGCATCTATCGCGCCGGCGAATTGCTCTCTTACCGCATCGATGAACCGAATGCCCAACATGGAGGAGAGTGCGACTTCGTGATCAGCATGCCGGCTATCGCGGCTGATCTGCGCGAGCAGCGTCCGAAGCAGCCACGGTGCGCGGTACTCATCAGCGAAATCCGCTCCTTTCAGGAACCTTATCCGATGTGAAGCGAGAGCCTCTCGCGCTTTCTGAAACTCGACCTGCTTCAGCGCCTCAACCTGGATGACGCGCGCTACTAGCGCCAACGCGGTGCTGTCGCGACCGTTCGCGCCCTTCAGCAAGCCGTGGACGTCATCAGTCGTTCCCAGGAGCCTCAGCCGCGGGCCAAAGCCGGCTTCAGCCAGCTCTTCGATGTCATTCGCGATTGGCGAGCTCGAAACGATCCCGTCGATTGCGATCACCAGCATAGGATCGCCGCTGCTGCACGAGAGGCGCCTCAGCCATTGGCGGACGTCATCTGCCGTCACCGCCCATTCGAGCGCGCCCGACAAGGTATTTGCGATTCGCTGGAAGAGTCCTGCTCCCGCGCGCCCACCACGGACCATGAACACGGCATACCTCGGTGAGGTCGCGGTCTGCTCTGCGAATTCGCGCAGTACATGGCTCTTGCCGCTCAGAGGCGCACCCGTCACCAGTAGGGTCGATTGCCCATCGGCGAACGCCTGCTCCACAGCGAGGGTCGCCAGGCGCGGGATCAAGAAGTCGGCAACAAATGGCTTCGCGTGTTCAGAGGCGGTCCCCGTCAGCTGATCGAGCAAGTGGCGCGTGCGGGAGCGTACCGCAGTCGGCCACACACCGGCGTCAGGGCCCATCAGGACTTCGACTGCCTAATCAAGGTTGGCGGCGGCCACTTTGGCTGCGTTCTGGAAAAGTTTAGCCACGACTTCGCCCTCGGCCGTGTCAGGTGTCCAGGGCTCGCCGGTTGCGCTGTCATAGAGATGGCAATCGCTTCCATTGGTGACGATCACCAGCGGGGGACGCGGGGTCAGTTGGTTCGCGTAGCTCTGGCCCTGGCGCCGATCGTCATCGGTTAACTGCAAACCCGCCCGCTTCAATTCGACGACCGCGAGCGGCCTGTTCTGATGAAGCAGGATGATGTCCGCGCGCCCGCCTGCGCTCCAGGTGCGCCGGCCGTCCACCTCGATCGTCTCGTGCCCGATCGTTACGGAGAAACGCTCTTGAAGACGAAAGTCTTTCAGGGGAACAGACGGAAATGCGCGCGCCAAGGCCGGGGTCATCATCGCCTCGAACTCAGCTTCAGGGGGCGTCCGAGGCGGAACTTTTTCGCGTGGGCTCTTCTTCTTGGAGTTCATGGCAGACCTGATCACCCTTGCGACGCGATGGACTGAATTGGCCCTGCCCGCCGGCCTCGATAGAACACGGCAGAAGTTGAGGGATCGGTGGAAACGGGATCCTGCGATCGCGATCGACCCAAAGTGTCGCGATCCGCAGGTTGGCCGACACTATAGAATTCCCCATGCGCGGTAGCTCCCCCGCCCAGTAGCCTCACGCAGCCCGAGCTCAGCGACCAGACCCTGCGCAGCGCGAGCGGTGATGCCCAACTCCTTCGCAATCATGGCGGCGGACACGACCGGCCGGCTGAGCACATAGTCGAGAAGTGCCGGCAGCCGAGAGGTTGAGCGGCGTCCGCCGAGCTTGCGGGAAAGAGTGTTGCGGCTCGCGAGCCAGCTGTCGTGGCTCTTCAACCCCGCCTCGGCGGTGGCGGCGATCGCCTCGAGCTCGACACGCAGACGGCCGGAAATGTCCCGCGGCTGGCGACGCTCCCGCGGGATCGTCTTCAACCCTTCCGCCAGGCAGGGCAGATGGAAGCGGGCCTTGCCGCGCTCGCGCAACAGCGCGGCCGCGAGCAGGCGCCCCAGCCAGGGAATGTGCTGAAGCGGCATGATATCCGACCAGGCCAGCGCCGCGGTCGCCGCCGCAAGAGTCGGCGGCAAGCTGTCGGTGCGTTCGAGGACCGCCCGCCATTCGGCGAGACGGGCGTCCTCGTCCCAGTCCAGGTCATAGACAAGCGGATCGCGCTCCACCGGCCGCCGCGCGTCGCTGCCGCCGGCGAGCGCGCGGTTGGAGCTCGCAATCGCTGCGTCGACGGCCGCGAAGAGCTTGCTCAGGGGATCGTTCTCCGGGATGAGATCGAGATCGGGGCTCTGGTCTTCGTCGCCGTCGGCATGTCCTGGTTGGATCTCCCCTCCCCTGTCGGATGCAGGCTCGTCCGCGGCGCGGCCACCCCGCAGACTGGCGAGCCCGCCGGGCGATAGCGCCCAGTCAGGATCGGCGGCGGCGATCCGGCGCCGGGTGCGCAGGACGGCGTGGGCGCGGGTAAGCTCATGGGTCGGTGCCCGAATGTCCATGCGGGCGTCGTGGAGAACGAGATCATCGAGATGGATGAGCTCGCCTTCCAGCCACAGACTGGCGCAGGCGTCGGTGAAGTGGGTCCGGCTGATCCAACCTTCGCGGATGGGGCTTTTCGCCAATCGCTCATCGAGGCGCGCGAGTGCATCCTCAGCGGCTGCCAGTGGCGCCGCGATCTGCGCCCAGGGCAGCGGATCGGGGACGAATGAGGCGACTTGCAACGCTTTGATAAACCTAACGGGAATCGACGATACGGAAGCTATCACGCTTTTAGCTTCCGTCATAGGGACGCCCATTGGATCGGGTCAATAACTATCGATAACTGTCCCTTATCGATAGTGTTGGACACGCGCCCGCAAATCGGCGATTCTGGCGCTCCAAAAGCCCGCCGGCGGTGATCGTGATCGGCCGGCCTCTGCTCGACGAGAAGCCCCGTGACAACGCCTCCTGCCCGCCTGATTTCCTGCGACGAGGCCGGCTTCACTGGCCCGCGCATGCTCGACGACGATCAGCCGGTCTTCGCCTACACCGCAATCGACCTGACGCCCGCGGAAGCCGCGGCGATCGTCGCCGCGACGCGGCAAAAATATCGGGTCCAGGCGCCCGAGCTGAAAGCCCAGGGACTGCGCCGGCGCGACAACTGGAGCGAGATCGCCCTCGACCTCGCGCGCCAGCTCGAGGGACGGGCGTTGATCATGGTCTGCGACAAGCGGCTCAATCTCGGTGGTAAGGCCTTTGAATATCTGTTCGAGCCGGTGCTGCAGGCCAACAACACGCTGTTCTATCGTCACAACCTGCATCGCTTCGTGATGAACGGCCTCTATGGCGCGCTGTACAAGACCGGCGAGCCTCCACATCAGCTCGCCGAGGAGATGCAGGCTTTCATGCGCTCCTTCAAACCCGAGGACGCGCCAAAACTGTTTGCCGCCAACAAGGCGTCCGATGAAAGCTCGGTGATCCTCGACTGCGTGCTGCGCTTCGCGCGTGGCTATGCCGGAACGATCGCGGCGGAATCGCAATCGCTGCAGCCTCCGCAAAGCCTGACGGGCAAGTGGACGCTCGATCTGACCACCACGGCGCTGTTCAGCCTGACGCTCCAAGGGTTTGGGCTGCGCTATCCGCGGATCGAGCTGCTCTGCGACGATTCAAAGCCATTGAAAGACATGGCGCATATTTTTGACGGCTGGGTCGGGCGGACAGACCAGCCCGCGATCACCGATGGCCGGCGCGAAACGCCGATCGGGATGAATCTCGCCGGACCGATGCGCTTCGGTTCGTCGCTCGAGCATCCAACCATCCAGCTCGCCGACGTTCTCTCCGGCGCCTCGGCCGACTTCATCAAGCGCGCAGGCGCACCGGAATTTGCCGCGTTCGGCCCTTGGCTCGATCGGCATCTGCACCCAAACCACCTCTTGCCCGACGCCGAGGTGATCGATACCTCTCAACTGGAACCGCGGGTCAACCTCGCGGTACTGCGCGAGCTCGCCCGGCGGGCGGATGTCGGCGCCGATCCGCTTGCCAACATGGAGGGCGTCTATGCTGCGGCCTTCGACCGGTTCCGCAGCCCGGCGGCACGGGTCCGGCGTCCGCGCCGAGGCGAGAGGCGCCGCCGGTGAGTGATCACGGCTCATCGCTATGGATCGAATGGTGCGGCGCCGGCTTGGCGGCGCGCGCAATCAACCCGGCCGGCTTTGTGTACGCCAAAGGAGCCCTCCCCTATGCCGATCCGGAGGAAGTCGCGGGCCTGCGCCAGGGATGCCGACCGCAGCCTCATCTGGAAGAGCTCCCCCGCCCCGGCGGCGTGCTGGTTCAGCGGTGCGAGCTGGGCGCTGGGTTGGGACGAGGCGCCATGATGCGCCATACGGTATGTCGAGCGCCGTCCGGCTCAGTCCGTGCGCGGTACGTTGGTGTGCCGCGTGGCCGTCACCTCGCCTCGCGCGATCGCCACAAAGCGGCGCTTCACCTCGCCGAACAGGCCCGGCGTCAGCGCACCGTAATAGCCGCTGTCGCTCTCGACCGGGCGCAGGTCCGGGCCCGGCCAGGCGAAGCGGTTGCTTTCGGTCAGGACGATCCACGAGCGCTCAGCGTCGAGGCGGAGCGGTTCTTCACCTCGGCCGGGATCTCGATCGCGTCGGCCGGATTCGCCGGTGGCGTATGGGTGATCGGAAGCACGCGCACCATTGGCGCGCCCTCCTCCGTGGTCATGACGAGCGCCAGCACCAGGCAGGGTCGATCCTTGTCGCCCTCCTCGCGGCCTTCGCGGTGCTGCCAGTCCCAAAGATAGGCGTAGCGGAAGATCCAACCGACGCGGACCTCAGTCGGCAGCATGCTTACCGGCGGGGGCGCTGAGATGTTCGGCTTCCGGCTCCATCTCGGCCGCCTCGACGGCGGCGATCTCCGCCTCGCTCAGCTCGGCGGTGCGCTGGACGCGCCGATCGCGCTTCGACAGCCGGATGAAATCCTCATAGGCCATCAGAACGGTGCGCGGGCGACCGTTCTTGGTGATGACCACCGGCTCGCGCACGGCGGCATCCTGATAGGCTCCGAAGTTCTTGGAGACTTCGGCGGAGGTGACGGTGGACGCCATGAAGCATTCTCCTTTGTTCCGGAATATACGGAAATCCCGGTAATCCCGCAAGAGATCTCCCGATGACGCTCCCCCCCGTCCGCATCCCCGATTCGGCCTCGCTGCAGGCGGTGCTGGAGCGCCTCGATCCGGCTTCGGCCGACGCGGAGCTCGTCGCCGCTCTCACCCTCGCTTTCCCGGGTTCTGACTTCAGCAGCGCCCATGTCGACGACGCCTATTGGTGCGATACCCGCTCGGTCTTGCGACCCGACGGCACGCGCCTCGGCAAACTCCGGCCATGCGTCGCGGGTGTTTGCACAATGGGCGCTCGGCATTCGCGACTACGAGCATCGCGGCGAGCGCGAGGTCGGTTTCATCCCGCGGCCGTTGAGCCTGCCAGCGGCGCGGCTGGCGGTCCTAGAGGGCATGTCTATCCATATCCTCATGGACCGGATCGAGGCGATCGACCGGCAGATCGGCCTGCCCTTCGGCTGGTTCTTCCCGATGACGCACGGCAACTGGGTCGACCCGGACGTCGGCGCTGCGATCGCTGAAGGCCTGAGGGCTGAGCGCGTGCGACTACCTGATCGCGACGCGGCCGTGCTGCTGCGTTGGGCTGAACGGCGTTACGGGTTTTGAGGTGCCGTGATGGATGACATGCCGACGAGAGGCGCTCGGGATCGGGAGACGCACCGGGCCCTCGAGCTGGACACGCTATCCGCCATCCTCCCGATGGACCGGCGTGACCGCCTAGCACAGCTGCTCACCGATGACGATGTTGCGACGCTCAAGCATCTCGCCAGGGAAGGCATGGGCGAGAACAGCCTGAGGGCACTCACATCGGATCTCGCGTATCTCGAAGGCTGGGCTCTCGCTGCGACCGGAGAGGTGCTGCCGTGGCCGGCGCCCGAGGAGCTGGCCCTGAAGTTCATCGCCCATCATCTTTGGGATCCTTCCGAGCGCGAGCGTGACCCGCGGCACGGTATGCCCGGCGAGGTGGCCACCGATTTGCGCTCCGAGGGGCTGCTGCGCAGCGAGGGTCCGCACGCGCCGAATACCGTCAAGCGGCGGTTGGCGAGCTGGGGAACGTTGCATCGCTGGAAGGGGATGGAGGGCCCGTTCGGCTCGGTCGGGTTGCGGACAGCTGTTCGCCTGGCCGTTCGGGCGTCACCGCGGCCTCGGCAGCGCAAGAGCAAGCGCGCTGTGACGCGCGACGTGCTCGATCGGCTGATCGCCACATGCGCCACCGATCGGCTGGCTGATACCCGAGACCTTGCGATCCTGCTGCTGGCCTTTGCCTCCGGCGGGCGGCGCCGCAGCGAAGTGGCGTGGCTTCGGGTCGAGCAGATCATGACCGAACCGGCGGTGCCGCTCGACCCGCGGGACCCTCGGTCGCCGACGTTGCCGTGTATCTCGATCCAACTCGGGCGGACCAAGACCAATGATGCGGGTGACGAGGGGAGGGTGCTCCTAGTCGGGCCACCGGTGCATGCTTTGCGCGAGTGGCTCGACCGAGCCGACATCGCAAAGGGGCCGGTGTTCCGGGGGATCGACCGCTGGGAAGGACTCGAGGAAAAGGCACTGACGCCCCAGTCCATCAACCTCATCGTGAAGCGGCGTTGCGCGATGGCCGAGCTTGAGCCGAAGGAATTTTCTGCGCACGGACTTCGCGCAGGCTATTTGACTGAAGCAGCGCGGCGCGGCGTGAGCCTGCCGGAGGCGATGCAGCAGTCGCAGCATCGATCGGTCCAGCAAGCCGCGAGCTACTATAACGAGGCCGATCGGGCGCAGGGCAGGGCGGCGCGCCTGGGTCTCTAAGGAGCGCCCGTGCGCCACGGTTGGTGGTTGAGTTGTCCGCGTACAACTTTCAGGTTTGGCCAGAGCGGGGCGGAGCCGCGCGCCTTGCCATCTCTGCTCGGTTCGTCGCCTCCGTTTACTCAGCGGAGGGGGCGAGTTGTCAGCGCACAACTCAAGCGGCCACAATGGCGAAGCCTCCTCGCTGATTCGTGCGGGAGGGCGCGATTGAGTTGTCAGCGTACAACTGCATTGGCTCAGGACGCCAGTCGAGCGGGCGCCGTCGGGAGCGCCAAACCGAGATTTAATACGCTGCAAGTGCTCAAGAAACGCCGAATCAGTTTATCGTCCACCGACTGTTAACTTCTCATTAACCCAATAGTCCTTGCGGCAACAGAAGAATCGGGCATAACTCAGCATCAACGCATTTTGGGCCGACCTGCTCAAAAAACCGCAGATGCAGAGAAATCGATGTCCGCCATGCCGACGCCCGCGAGCGAGACTTACCGCGATCTGAGGTCGCTGATTAACGCCGACGCCGCAGAGCTGTCGATGCGCCTGCGCGAACGCCAGCTGGAGGATTTCCCGCCGGAAGCGCAAAAATCGCTTCGGCGTTTCTCTCCCGCCGAAGCCGCTCGGTTCATCGGGATCGCCGAGGGATATCTGCGCCAACTCGCCTCGGAGGGGAGGGGGCCGGATCCTCTTCCCAATGGACGCCGGCAATACTCGATCGAGGACATCGAACAGCTGCGGCAATTTCTCGACGGATCCGGGAAGGGCGCCCGCCGATATACGCCGCATCGGCGCGACGGGGATTCGCTGCAGGTCATCTCCGTAATGAATTTCAAAGGCGGGAGCGGCAAGACAACCACCGCAGCGCATCTTGCAGAGTTCCTCGCATTCCGCGGCTACCGCGTTCTCGCGATTGATCTTGATCCGCAGGCGAGTCTCTCGGCGCTCTTTGGCCTTCAACCCGAGCTCGATGTCGCCGACAACGACACGCTCTACGGCGCAATCCGCTACGACGATCAGCGCCGCGAGATGGCGGAGATCGTGCGGGCGACCTACATCCCGACGCTACACCTTATTCCCGGCCAGCTCGAACTTATGGAGTTCGAGCACGAGACACCCAAGGCACTGATGACCCGCGAAGGGCGCGAGACGATGTTTTTCTCGCGCATCGGCGAGGCGTTAGCCCAGGTGAGCGACGCGTATGATGTCGTCGTGATCGATTGCCCGCCGCAGTTGGGCTTCCTCACGTTGTCGGCCTTGTGCGCTGCAACCGCCGTTCTCATCACGGTTCACCCGCAGATGCTCGACGTGATGTCGATGTCCCAGTTCCTGAACATGACTGCGGGCCTGCTCGATGTTGTCGCGAACGCCGGTGCTGCGACCGAGTACGATTGGATGCGCTATCTCATCACGCGGTACGAGCCAGGCGATGCTCCGCAGACCAAGCTGGTGGGCTGGATGCGCGCGATCCTGGGCGAACGTGTCCTCACCCATCCGATGGTGAAGAGCACCGCGATCGCCGACGCGGGGCTCACCAAGCACACGATGTACGAGGTCGACCGCCAGCAGTTCACGCGACAGACCTACGACCGCGCGATCGAAGCCCTCGACCAAGTCAACGGCGAGATAGAGGGATTGATCAAGCACGTGTGGAAGAGGAGCTGAGGATGGCTCGTAAGATCAATTTCGATTTGCCGGCAAGCGATTCCCGGCCCGCGCAGGAGGCGCCATCCGCAGCCTCCGCGAACAAGGTCCGGCCGCTTCTCGGGCTGGACCGGCCGCTGAAGCAACCGGGCGCTCTCGGGGCGATCTCCCAGACCCTCGGGGGGATGTCGGAAAAGGTGAAGCGCGCCGACGAGCTTGAAAAGCAACTCGTGGAAGGCCAGACGATCGTCGATCTCGATCCGGCGCTGGTCGACAATTCCTTCATTCCCGATCGTATGGAACCAAGCGCCGCGGACGATGCGGCATTTCGCGAGCTGATCTGCGAGCATGGCCAAAACTCCCCGATCCTTGTTCGACCCCACCCCGAAGAAGCCGATCGCTTTCAGGTGGCTTTCGGTCACCGGCGCCTACGGGCTGCCCGGTCCCTCGGCATCAAAGTGCGTGCTGTCGTGCGCGTCCTTTCCGATGAGGAACTGGTCGTCGCGCAGGGCCAGGAAAACAGCGGCCGCACCGACCTGACGTTCATCGAGCGCGCGCGCTTCGCCGCCCGCCTCGAGGATCGCAAGTTTACGCGTGAGACGATCATGGCGGCTCTCAACGTCGATAAGGCCGCCCTGTCGCGCCTCATCACCGTCGCGACTCGCGTTCCCCTGGAGGTGATCGATGCGATCGGCGCCGCGCCGGGCTTCGGCCGGGTCAGGTGGCAGGAGCTGACCGATCTGCTCGATCAGGACGACAACCGCCGACGCGCGATCGCGCATGTCAAGTCGGCCGGTTTTCAGGACATGGAGAGCGACAAGCGTTTCGAGTCCGTGGTGTCCGCCCTCAAGACAAGTGCCACCAGATCTCGCCCCGAGACGTGGTCGGCCGCTGACGGGACGCATGCCGCTCGCGTGATGCGCAGCGGCAAGAAGACGACGCTGACTTTCGATGATCGTGTCGCGCCGCGATTTGGCGACTTCGTCCGCGAGAAGCTGCAGAGCCTCTACGACGAGTACAAGGCAACGGAACGCGACAGCTGAGCGAGCTTGCCCAGCCGGAATAGGCCGGCTGGACCGAGGCAACCTGATTCAACGGGAGAACCGACGGCAAAAGAAAAGGCCCCCGAAACGTCACCGTCCCGGAAGCCCTCTCATCTTTTTGGCGATTGATAGAGAATCACTTCCGCGAATCGCAGTCAAGTCTCGAATGCGAGACGGCGCCGTTTTGGCGAGCGGATTTCCTTTGCCCGAAGCGAGGCAAAGACCATGGAACCGTATCAATCAACGACGCCCTTTGGGCGGCGATCGCTGTCGCTTGCGCACGTGGCTACGCAGGTCGCCGCATCGTCCCGGCCGCCCGAAAGGGTCGTGCACAAGTGGCAGATCTTCAGGACAATCTGCACCGCCCGCCCGCGCCTGGGCGTGTCGGAACGCGCGCTGTCAGTGCTCAACGCTCTTCTGACGTTTCATCCTGAAACCGCCTTAAGCGGCGAGGACGAGCTTATCGTCTTTCCGTCGAACGAGCAGCTCGCCCTTCGCGCCCACGGCATGCCGGCGTCGACATTGCGGCGCCACCTGGCGGCGCTGGTGGACGCGGGCATGATTATTCGCCGCGACAGCCCAAACGGCAAGCGCTACGCCCGCAAAGGCCGAGGCGGGGAGATCGAACTCGCCTTCGGATTCGAGCTGTCACCGCTCGTCGTGCGTGCGGAGGAGTTCCAGAGCCTGGCAGCGGCAATCGAAGCCGATGCTCGTGCCCTGAAGCTCGCACGCGAACGCATTACGATCTGCCGCCGGGACATCGCCAAGATGATCTCAATGGGGATCGAGGAGGGCGTGCCGACCCGGAGGGGAGGGCAGGGCCCCGCCGACTGGCACGAGGTCCACAAGGGCTTCCGCGCGATCGTGGAGACGATTCCGCGCACGGCGACGTGCGCCGAGCTCGAACCGATTGCAGAGACCCTGTCGCAGCTCGCTGACGACATCCTCAGTCTGTTGAAAAGTCATATCAAAACAGAGAATCTAAGCGCCAATGAGTCCCATTCCGGGCGTCACATACAGAATTCAAAGCCAAACCCCTTAATTGATCTTGAACCCAGCCTTCGAGAAGGCGGAGCGGTGAGGGCGGAGCCAGAAAAACAAACGCCGAGGATGCCGGAAGGGTCCTATCCACTTGGAATGGTCATGCAGGCCTGCACCGAGATCACCGATTACGCCAAGGGCGGGATTTCGAGCTGGCGCGACTTTTTGGCGACCGCCGCGGTGGTCCGGCCGATGCTCGGGATCAGTCCCAGCGCCTGGGAGGAGGCGCTGGGCGTCATGGGCGAGGTCCAGGCTGCGATCGTCGTGGCTTGCATCCTCGAGCGTAGCGCGACGATCAACTCTGCTGGTGGATATTTGCGCGGCTTGACGACCAGGGCCGCGGCCGGCGAATTCTCGCTCGGACCGATCCTGATGGCGCAGATCAATTCGAAGCTACGCGACCAGAAGCGCCGGGCATAATGCGTGCGCGGCGCTTCTTCTCGGCCGAATCCGTCAGATCGGAAGCTTTTTCGAGCGTGCCTGGCGCGCGACCGCTCGATCTGCGCGGTTCTTCTTGGCGATCGCGGATGCGAGCTCATCGTAGTCGACGCCGCTCTTTTGTAGAGCCCGCTTGGCGTCGGAAATCTCGAAG
>NZ_JBAFWH010000029.1:0-25902 GCF_043195015.1 Xanthobacter sediminis
ATATTCCTCGCCACCCCATATCGCACCCTTCCGCGCATGCCGCACACACGCTCTACATTATACACAACAATTATATATAATATTATAATCTGAATTGAATAATATATATTATTACGATTTTCGATATCCATTTCTTCCAACAGCAATAGTATAAATATGTTATTATACTACCTACTGCGAGATTGCGCAGGTATGTTTATCAGGCGTCTTGAGCGCGCGGCGAATTCAGGCCACATTGTCGCCGCGACTTCTTCTCATTTTGCGTCGCCGGGGGAGGCATGAAAGGCTGCTCGGGATCGGTTGCGCTGGTACGCGCGCGCGGCTTCGGCGACCTGCCCGAATTCATGGAGAGGCAGGCCGGCGAGCGGACTCTCGCTGGCATCTTCGGGAAGGCGGGCCTCCCGCTGGCGATCCGCGACGATCCGATGATGCCCCTGCCACTGCCCTCCATGATGAGCGTGTTCGAGCACGCGGCATCGGCCTTGGACAACCGCACCTTCGGCCTGGAGGTAGGCGAGCGGATGACCCACAGGGGATACGGCCTGTGGGTCGACTACAGCATGGGCGCCAAGACCCTGGGCGAGGCGCTCCGTCGCCTCGTCGCCACGAGCTGGGCGCACCAGAATGGCGGGCGCATGGAGTTGGCCGAAGACGACGGCCACAAGGTACTGCGGTTCTGCTCACCGGCGACGGCCCTGAGCCGGATCCAGCACTCCGACCACATGCTAGCCCCCATGCGGGCCTTCATGCGGCTGTACCTGGGGCCCCGCTGGAACCCCGCATGGGCCGAGGTGGACTACACGCGGGATGCCGGAGCCGGCGCGGTCGAGGACCGGCTCCAGGCGGCCCTTCGGTGCGGGCGACCCGGCTCGGGCATAGCCGTGGGAATGGACGATCTGGACCGGCGCCGCGGCGACAGCCATGCCGTGCCGCGATCGGACAGGGTCATCACCCTGAGGGACGTCCTTGCGGACGTCATCCTCGCCAACGCGCCCGAGCCCGCCCGCGCGATCTCGGCCGTGGTGGCGCTGCGCCTGCTGGACGGGCGAAGCGACATCGAGGGCGCGGCTGCATTCGTCGGCCTGAGCGTCCAGGGGCTCCAGCGCCGCCTGCGCGAGAAGGGCTACACCTATCGTGAGATCGTGGGCGCGGCGCGGTGCGCCCGCGCGGTGCGTCTGCTGGTGGAGACGCGGATGTCCGTGCTCTCAATTGCCCTTTCGCTCGGCTACGAAACGCACGCGGCCTTCACCCGCGCCTTCATTCGCCGAATGGGGTGCACACCGCTGGAGTATCGCCGCCGCGGCGGGGACGTCATCGTGTGACGGGCAGGATGACGCCTCACCGCGGCCGGGAGCTGTCGCTATCGCCCCCTGCCGTTCCCCCATCGCCGCGACAGGGAACGGCCGGGCTGCGCCTCTCGTCGACGCACAGCCCGATTTTCGCTCACACCTGCTGATGCAGGCCGAACGCCGGATGATGAATCAGCTCCCCGTGCGGCTCGGCGGTCTCGAAGGGCAAGGCCTGAACCACCTCGGGCGGGCAGCCAGCGACGCCCAGGCCGGGAAAAGCGCGGAAACCGAACCGGCCATAATAGGCGGGATCGCCCACCAGCGCCGCGCCACGGCAGGTCTCCCGCAATCTGCGGAGGGCTTCCGCAATCAGCGCCGTGCCGATCCCCTGGCGCTGCCTTGACGGCAAGACGGCGAGCGGGCCGATCAGGCCCCAGCCATCCTGCGTCCCGATCCGTGCCGCCGAGGCCGCCAGATAGCCGACCACCCGCCCCTCCTCCTCCGCCACGAGCGAAAGAGCGAGCGCGCCCTCCGCACGCAGCCTCTCGACGATGCCCGCCTCGGTTCCAGTGGATTGCGCAAGCATCAGGAGGGCCTCGGACACAACGCGCCTGATCGCCGGGATGTCACCGGCGGTTTCGTTGCGGATCCGCATATCAGGCCCCCTGATTGTCGAGTTGCGCGCGGACGGAGCTGAGGCCGCGTTTCGAGAGCCGGCACGGACTGCCAGACCGGGTTTCGATCAGCCGTTTCCGCCGCAATCGATTGAAGATGCTCAGGTCGAAGTCGGCACGGAGCATCCCCTCGCGCGCGGCGCTCGTCGCGGAGGTGATTTTGGAGCCATCTCCACGCTCATGCAGAATATGGCCGCCAAGAGCCAACACGTGCAGCGCACGTTGTTCGTTTCGTGAGATGTTCATGGAAGTCTCGTGTGACAGACGCAAGAAAGCACCCGAGCGCACATGCACCCGGCGGCTTTGAACTCGCAAGGTCCTCTGAATTTCAGAGAGCCTTATCACACAAGCTCCAACATCCACTCTCCATCGACCGGGCAGCGAGCATTGTCGCCACTCTGATCGCTAGTTTAGAAAGTGCGCGCCTTCGGAACAACCCCGTAAAATGACTTCGGACCCGAGCCTCGGCCCCTCCGCCAGATTTGAGGAGGATCCGTCGCTCAGGGCGACGGACGATCCACGCCTCAGGTTCACCGCGGAACAGATCGGCGGGATGCTGAAGGACCAGGAGGCGGGAGGCAAGGACCGTCGATGCCTGCCGCAGACACCGCATCCCCACAGCCACCTCCCACCAGATCAAGGCGAGCCGATGCCGCCCGGTGGACACACATCAAGGAGCGCCGGCAGCGGACACGCAGATGACGGGCAGCATCTGACACGGAAATCGCCCGCGGCAGATGAGGGCCGATGCAGACCAGGAACGACGGAGCGCGTGTTATCTTGCCTGCGACCGCACCGATTGGAAGACGGCCGGACCGTGCTCCGCAGGCTGTGGCGACGCTCTGTCAATCCGACCGAAAAGTGCGCTGCGACGGTTCGGGCGCTGCCGATGTGCAATCGCCGGAAAGGCTCGCGGAAAGAGTTCGGCTATGAGCCCCCGCAAGCGCCTTCGGCATCGCGTTTCGCCGGCGGGCCGGCAGGTCACCAGGCGCATTGGCGTGCGCCCCGCGGAACGCGTGACGACCGCCCCGGCCAGTGGGCCCGCGCGCCATAAGCGCATGTTGTCCGGCGGCACGAAAGGGGTTTTCAACCCCAATCAAGCTGTAGAGCTTGGGAACGCCTGCCATGAAGACGACGCCTCTCTCCCCGCCCCAGCGAAGCGGACGGTCCGCTGTCGCCTGCTCGACCGGCGCCGGCGAGATCAGGCGCGCGCCTGGAACGGATCGCGGGCGCGCTTCGTGATCGCGTCCACGAAGATCGGCTCCCAGGTTCGGATGTGCTGCGTGAGCAGTGTTTTGATGGCGGGGACGTCGCCTGCCTGCGCCAGCTCGATGAGGCGATAGTGCTCGTCCACGGAAGCCGCCTGCCGTGCCATGCCAGCACGCGAGGAGATGCCGTAAAGACGCATTTTATCGCGCAGGCCCATGGCCGTCTCGGTCAGGAGCTCGTTGCCCGCGGCGGCGATGAAGGCCTGGTGGAAGCGTCGGTCCGCCGCGAGGTAGCCGGGAACGTCATCGGCGGCGACCGCCGCCTTGATATCGTCGGCCAGGGCGGTGAGGCCGGACAGCTTCCTCCTGGCCTTCGGCGCCGCAGCGATGATTTCGGCGGCGCGCACCTCCAGAAGCTCACGCATGTCGAACAGGTCGCGCAGTTCCTGAACCGTAGGCTCAACCACCTTGAAGCCGCGATTGCGCACCGGCTCGATGAGGCCGTTGCGGGCCAGCTCCAGGAGTGCTTCGCGTACCGGCGTGGTGGACACCCTGAGGTCAGATGCGAGGGTCGGAACCGAATACATCTTGCCAGGCCCAGTCTGCCCGGAGATGATTTCGGACCTCACATGCTGCAGCACCTGTTCGCGTAAGTTCTGTTCCATTTCTTTCCGCGTCGTTCCTTCTCGCCAGCCCCCGCTTCCCGTCGCGGTCTCCGGCGCCAAATTCAGGAATGGTTCGATACTAATGCATTACTATGACGCGTTACCGATGCGCTCGCAAGGGTCGATCTTTTGGCCTGCCCTCACCTTTCCATACAAGGCCGCCGGGGGCGGCCGGTGAGCCACGAGCCGGCTCCTGATCCCGCCATCGGCGCGGCTCCGGTGGAGCCCGAGAGCAGGAGCGACACGCGCCCCGACGGCGTGCTCGCCGCTTTGGCGGATCGCCTCGTGCGGCTCGCCGAGCGCTGGTTTCCCGACGCATATGTGTTCGTCCTCCTGGCGGCTCTGGTGGTGGCGGGGGCCACCATGCTCCATGGCGGCACGCCGCTCGCCACCAGCCGGGCGTTCGGAGATGGGTTCTGGAATCTCATCCCCTTCACCATGCAGATGGCCCTCGTCGCCATCGGCGGCTATGTGGTTGCCACCTCGCCGCCGGCGGGCCGCGCCCTCCAATGGCTCGCCGCCATACCCGCTTCGGGGCGCGGCGCCATCGTGATGGTGGGGCTGCTGAGCATCGCGCTCTCGCTGGTCAATTGGGGCCTCAGCCTCATCTTTTCCGGCCTCTTCGTGCGCGCGATCGCCCGGCGGGACGACATCCGCCTCGACTACCGCGCGGCGGGGGCGGCCGGCTACCTGGGGCTCGGCGTCGGCTTCACCCTCGGCATCACTTCCTCCGCCGCCCAGCTGCAGGCGAACGCGGCCAGCATCCCGCCGGCGCTCATGCCCATCACCGGCGTCATCGGCTTCTCGCAGACCATCCTCAGCTGGCAGAACGGCGTGACGATCCTCTTCGTCACCATCCTTTCCGCAGCCATCTGCTACGCCACCGCGCCCCGCGAGGCGGCCGCGCGCACCGCCCGGGATCTCGGCATCGCCCTTGACGAGAAGCCGTGCGCTCCCAAGGGCCCAAGTCGCCCCGGCGACGTCCTGGAACACAGCCCCGTGCTCTCCATCCTGGTGGTGGGGCTGGCGCTGGGCTGGTTCTGGCAAACGTTCAGCGCGGGCAATCCGCTGGTTCATCTGTCCGGCCTCAACACCTACAATTTCGTCTTCCTAATGCTGGGCATCCTCCTGCACTGGCGCCCGCGCAGCCTCATCGACGCCTTCGGCGCGGCCATGCCGAGCGTGGCCGGCGTGCTGCTCCAGTTCCCCTTCTATGCCGGCATCGCCCAGATGCTGACCCGCGTGCCCAACGCCGACGGCGCCACCCTGTCCGACACCATCGCCCACGGGTTCGTCAGCGCATCGGTGAACGCCACCGCATTCTCGCTCCTGGTGGGGCTCTATTCGGCCGTGCTCGGCTTCTTCATCCCGTCCGCCGGCGGCAAATGGATCATCGAGGCGCCCTACGTGATGGCGGCGGCTAACGAGATCGGCGCGCATCTGGGCTGGACGGTGATGGTCTACAACATCGCCGAGACCTTGCCGAACCTCATCAACCCGTTCTGGATGCTGCCGCTTCTGGGCATCCTCGGGCTCAAGTCGAAGGACCTCATCGGCTACACGGCCGTTCAGTTCTTCATCCACCTGCCGCTGGTGCTCATCCTGGCGGCCGTACTCATGGGCACGTTCATGTATCACCCGCCAGTCGTGCCCTGACCTCCCGCGAGGCGGGGGCCGGCGCTGGGCCGCCGCCCTGCCCCCGCTCTGCGGGCCACGGGGATCGCCTGGACCTCGGCCGCGGCGTGCGCCGCCACCGGAAAGGCACCAGCCGGCGCCGGGACGAAGAATAGGGCGGCGAGGCCGAGGTCTGCCAGTCCAATCGCTTCAGCATCATGGTGTCCTCTCGCTTCGCCCCTTCGGACGGCTGGAAGGCCGGCCTGCGGTCCGGCCGGTTGCTCGCCTGCCGGCGCGAAGGCCGGCGGGTCGGCGGCCGCGCCCTGTATCGCCTTCAGGGGGCGCCGCCGTGCCGTGGGTGGCGTGCGCGCCGCGTGGACGGGCGGGAAAGGCCTACTGGCCGGCCACCTTGCGGGCCGGGTCGCCGGCGGGCGTGAGGGAGGGCAGAAGGCCGCCGGTGTCGGCAGGATAGCCCGCCGCTGCCATGGCGCGCGCCTTGGCCTTGAAGTAATCACGCGACCAGGTAAGGCGCGGCCCGTCCTGCGCCTGGCCCACGGTCCCGGCGATGCTCTCGAGGCTGATGGGATGGCCTGCATTGCCCCAGTCCCCCTCGATCACCTCGTTGATGACGGTGAGGATGCTGCGGCCCGGCTCGCGGGTTCCCATAGCCACGGTGATGGCCCCGGCGACCCAGGCATGGACCTGGTTCTTGTGGACGATGTTCATGTAGCCCTCCGGGATCCAGACGTTCACGATGAACCTGCCCGGAGCAGCCACGTAGGTGTCGTCGGTGGCCCCACCGACCCACCAGTCCTCGGCGGCGGTGGGGGTGAAGAGCACGGTGGCGAAGGCGCGCCCGCCCTCGGTGTTGGCGCCGCCCTCCATCTGGATCATCACTTCGGTGAGCTTTGCGGCGATGGCCGCCTTCTGCGTCCGGTCGAGGGCTCCGGCCACGTGGCGGACTTCAATGATCGGCATGTCAGTCTCCCTTGCGCGCGCGGACGCAGCTCGATGCGGGATCAATGCCGCGTCGGGACCTGGTTGCCCATGCGGCCCTGAGCGGACAGGTGGGGCGCGCGCCAGCCGCCAGCGATGGGGCCGGCATGGTCAACATGGGCAGAAGGGACGCCGGGTCGGAGCGCCCGAGGAAAGAGGGCTCAGCGGCGGACATCATCGCCATGCTCCTTCTCCCAGGCGGCGATGCGGGCATCGTCCATCATCGCCGTCTCCACGAAGAAGACGTCCGTGTTGTCAGCCGCCTCGATCTTGATCTCCTCGATGCCCGACACGCCGAAGCTGTCCCGCCGGCCGAGGTCGGCGACATTGCTGGTGAGCCTGCCGTCCACCACGAACACGTAGACGCCGTGGGCGCTGGTGCGCGGCGTGTAGGTGTAGGTGCCCGCCTTGTCGGTGACGAGGCGCGAGACACGCAGGTCCTGCGCGACCGACAGGGCGCCATCCGCGTCGCCCACCAGCTGGACGATGCGGTTCTTGCGGGAGCGCAGGTCGAAATGGGCCCGGTGATAGCTGGGGGGCAGGAAGAGCTGGCCCGGCATCAGCCAGAGATAGATGGCGTTCATCTCCTCGGGGCTGATGGAGAGCTCGCAATGCTTGCCGCCGGAGCCCGCCGAGAAGACGTAATAGTCACCCTGGCGCAGCTGATCGACCATGCCGCGGCCGGCGGTGTTGATGTGGGTGAGCTCGCCCTCCAGGACGAAGGCACAGATGACGAAGTTGTGGTGCGGATGCATGTTGTAGCCGCAGCCCGCGCCGTGGAACGTCTCGTCGCCGAACACGCGCAGTGTGCCGAAGCCAGGGCGCCCCGCCTGGTATTGGTGAAAGTTGAAGCTGGATTCGCGGGTGACGAAGCTGCCCGGATGCCCGGCCACATAGGACGAGGCGCTCCCATCGGACGAGATCACGTCGTGGCCGCGCTCGTCGGCGCGCAGGACGAATGACTTGGTCATGACTTTGCCCCTTAAGCTTTCGCGAAGCTTTGACGTGCGAGGGTCAGGCCGTTGCCGTCAGGCTGATGTCCTCAAGCTGATGTCCTCAGGCGGACTTGGCGAGATCTGAGCCATCGGCCGCATAGCCGATGACGACCATCTCGAAGAGGCTCCTGGGCGTGCCGCAATCGGGGCAGAGCCAGTCCTCGGGAATGTCTTCCCAGCGGGTCCCGGGAGCGATGCCGTGCTCCGGCAGGCCGAGGGCCTCGTCGTAGGAGAAGCCGCAGCCGAGGCAGAGCCAGCGTTTGAAGGGGGTATTCATTGTCATCTCCCGCATTACAGTAGCGCGTGACACGTCACGTATTATATGAGCGCTCCGGCGGCTGCAAGCGTGACGTCGCAGCCTTGCGATGAAAGTGATCTCGTGGAGCCTCCAAGATGCGGCCTGATCGCCGCCGCACGCGGCGGCGCGGACACTCGCAAGCGGGAGCGCCGAGGAGAACCATGGGCATCGGCTCGGACAGTGAGCCTTCTCGCTTGGCTGAAAGTGGCCGACGCTCAAACGCTCTGATGCGCGCGGTGACGCGGATGCGGCCGGTGCGCATCCGCCGCCAGGAGCACTTCATTGCCCCTTTGTCGCCCAATCATGTCGGATAGCTGCGCTGCGGCCTGCAGCGCGATGCTGATCAAGGAAGGGCACACCGGGGGCACCGCTTCCGGGCAAGATGGCGTGGGGCGCCGCAGACGTCGCCACGGTGTGGCTTGTTCTCAATGCCGGGCATCTGGCGGCGCGGCGCGCCCCACGTTGTGGCGGGTGCTGTGGCCGCATCGCCCGCCGAATGCCTTTCAAGATCGGCCCCGCCGGCTTCCGACGCTTGAGTGTTCGTATCTCGTCGTCGTTACATCGTCGCGCGGACGAGGCCGAATCCCCTCAAAGGTCAAACCTACCCCATGCCAAGGGCGCTGACGGGGAACAGGCTGCGATCCGCCTCAATCCGTTGAAGATAGGGGATGAGAGCCTGCCAGCCCCCGTCCGGCACCTGAGCGGCGCGGTAGCCGTCGGGCCGGACCAGCGTGAGGAGCCCGTCGCCACCGACTGGCTGCGGGCGCGCCTCCACGAGGCGGGGAAAGCGCGACGCGAGCTCGGTCGCGCCTGCGTTGCCGCACACCGCGAAGAGCGGCGCGCCGCCCGCGCCGAACGGCGCCTCCCCCACCCCCGGCCGCACCCGGGATCCCGCCGGCTCGTCGCCCAGAGATGGGCCGTTGAGCGGGCTATGGGGATAGCCGACGGAGACCTCCGCCATGTGCCCGGTCATGGCCTGTTGCACCGGCGTAAACCCCAGCAGCATATGGATCGCGACGTCGCGCAGATGCTCCAATATCGGGTTGGCCAGTGTGGCCATCCGCGTCATCCGGCCGGACGCCCCGATCACCTGCGCGCCCACCGGGTGACGCTCGGCGTTGTAGCTGTCCAGGAGCACCGGCGCGGTGGCGATGCCGCGGCTCACCAGGGCCAGCTTCCAGGCGAGGTTGATGGCGTCCTGCATGCCGGTGTTCATGCCCTGCCCGCCGGCCGGGCTGTGGATGTGGGCCGCGTCGCCGGCGAGGAACACCCGCCCGGACCGATAGCTGCCGACCTGCCGCTCATTGATGTGGAAGGCGCTGATCCAGAGTGTGCCGGTGAGTGTGACGGCCCCGGGACCGCGGGCGTCGAGCACCTTCTGGAAGGCCTCCCGGTCCAGCGGCACCGCGGGCTTTCCGCTCGTGGGGCCGAGGCTGGTGATGATGCGGGCGCGATCGGGCCCCATGGGGAAGAACAGCATCGGCCCATCCGGGTGAGCGAAGATGGACATCTGCGACGAGGGAAAGGGGTACCCACTCAGGTGAAAGTCCCCCTGGGTCCAGTCGAGGCCCATGGTGTCGCCCTTGAAGTCGAGGCCGAGGCGGTGGCGCACCATGCTGTGCGCCCCGTCGCAGGCCACCAGAAAGGCGAAGCGCTCGGTGCTCTCGGTGCCGTCGCGGCCACGCAGGCGGGCCGAGACGCCGTCCTCGTCCTGCTCGAAATCGAGCAGTTCGACGCCGAGGTCGGGCGTCACCCCGTGGGCGGCGAGATGCCGGCGCAGCACGGTTTCGGTGTCGTATTGCGGCACCATGAGCACGAAAGGATAGGGCGAAGGCACCTGGTGGAGGGACAAAGATGCCACCGGCCGGCCGCCCGACAGGATATTGGCGACGGTGACCTTGTTGCCCTGAGGGATGAGGTCAGCCGCCGCGCCGGAGCGGTCGAGCAGTTCCAGGGTGCGCGGCCAGACGGCGACCGCCCGCGAGGTGTGTGCGGCATCCGGGATCTTGTCGATGATGCGGACCGGCACGCCGTAGCGGGCCAGCTCCAGCGCCATGGTCAGTCCGACCGGCCCCGCGCCGGCGATGAGAACGCGATCCGTCATGTTGTCCTCCTTGATGTGTCATGAGCAGGCTCGCGCCGGGTCGGCGCGCGGCGGGGCCGTGGCATTGCGTCGAGGAAGAGGCGGCTGCGCCCGCCTCAGTCCGAGGGCTGGTCTTTCTTGTTCACCGGCGGCCCGAGGAACTCCACGTGCCACTTCAGCCCGAAGGCGTTGAGCGCCGCCTGATCGGGGACGCCGTCATGCATCACGCCGGCGAGCTCGGTGAAGAAGGCTGCGGCATCGAGGGCGGGCGCCATCAGGATGTACTGGCGCGCGGGCTTGTCGGTCACGTTGCAGAAGCCATGCTCGACCCCGCCGGGAATGCTCACCACATCGCCTTCCTCGGCATAGAAGCGCCGGCCGTCCGCCTCGTAGAGATAGCGGCCCTCGATGACGCGGAAGATCTCCGCCTCGCGGTGGCGATGGCGGGGCGGCCCGGCGCCCGGAGCATTGATGGTCTCGATGAAGCAGAACTCGCCCGAGCTCGCCGCCGGCGGCATGCGCACGAACAGGTCGAGCCCGATGGCGGGGATCTTGATAGGTGCTTCGGTGCCCTTGGAATGCAGGAAGGATATGGACATGGGGGCCTCCTTGAGCCGTGGAGTGGCGGGACGATCCCGATCGGCCTTCAGTTCTCTTCCTCAAACAGCCAGAGCTCGGCCGTGGGCTGGGGCAGCCCGTCGCTCTCGCGCAGGCCGAGGAAGGCGGGGATGCGCCGCTGCTGCTCGGGCGTGAGGGCGGCGACGAGGGGCTTCAGGGCCTGCGTCACCGTCTTGAGGTCCCGCGCCCGTACGGCCTCGGCGTCGGCGATGCGGTCCAGGATCTCCGCGAAATCGGCCGGCGGCGCCGCCTTGGCCCGCTCCGCGCGCCGCGCGGCGGAGAGCTTCGCCACCCCGCGGATGGCGGCCTCCACCGGCGGCCAGAGCTTCTCCTGCGCCGGGGTGAGGGTGATCACCGTCTTCAGCGCGAGAATGCGCGCATCGAGCACGGCCTGCGCATCCGCCGCGCTGTAGAGCTCCACGGCGGGGGGCTCCGGCGGCGCGCCGGCAGGCGGCGTGGTCTGGGCCTGCGCGGCGGGGGCTGCAACGACGAGCGCGCCCACGAGGGCAGCCATAAGGGTGCGGTTCATGGTCAGATCTTTCGTGTCATTGGAATTGAAGGGTAACGGCGCTTGACGTCACTGCCATCCGCCGCCGGGCAGCCGGCCGTGATAGGGGGTGTCGCGGCAATGCCCCCAGGGCCCGTGCCAATAGCCGGGCGGGCAACCATTGCCGAAATAGCCGTAGGTGGGGGGCAGATCGTAGACCCATCCGCCGCCTGGCATGCGGCCGGTATAAGGCGTGTGGCGGCAATGGCCCCAGGGCCCACGCCACCAGCCCGGGCCGCAGCCCTGGGCGACCGGTGTCACAGTGGCGGTGTCGGGCACGGGGGCTGGCGCAAGCGGCATCGCCGAAGCCGGCAACGCCGCCAGCGCGCCGAGCCACAGGCCGGAAAGCAGACTGAAGGTGTTTTGCATGGGATCACTCGCTTTGTTATGCCTCGGGGGTGGACGGGCCCGGCCCGCGCTATGCTGACCTGCCTTTGCCGACACGATTGCTCTTGGACTATCTCGCACCCGCTGGACGCGCTTCGACAGAAGCAATGATGCGGTCGGTCATTTTTCACTTGCGCTGCTCTTCATCATCGTCTTGAGCCCATGGATGAGTCCTTTGGCGGGAAGTAGAGATTTATTCCAATGTCCGTCATCTTAGTGCCAGGCGGGTTGAGCCCAAGCCATTCATGTGCCGCTCGACTGGCTCGTGGCACCGGTGGCGCCGGCGTCATTGACGGCACAGGCGCATTCGTCAGGCCCGTTTCCCTGTTCTCAGAGGGCGACGCTCATCTCGATGAAGGTGTCCGGCCCATAGTGCAGCGTGTTGCGCGCGTAATACGGCGGCACCTGCATGTCGAACTGGGCGTGCCCGTGGCTGACATCGCTGCGCAGGAGGTCGGTGCGGCTTGCAATGTCGAGGCGCAGCCGCTCGCCCGGCTTCAGCACCACGGGCTGCGGGGTGAGGCTGAAACGCAGCGTCACCGGCACGCCGGGCGTGAGCGGCTCGGGCGTGTCGATGTCGATGGCGATCTCGGTGCTCGTGGAGCGCACCGCGTCAATCCTGCGACAGGCAGGTCGGATCGCGCCCATGGAGAGGATCTGGTAGCCGCCATCCGCCGAGACGACACCGGTTCGGGCCAGCACGTAGGAATCGATCTCGTTGCAGCTGAAGGACAGGCTCAACGTCACCGGACCGGTCAGCTCCATCTCTTCCTCGATCGGTAGCTCGAAGGTCAGACGCTGGCTCTCCACCTCGTCGAAGCCCGCCGTCACCGTTGCGCCCAGGGGCACCGCCGCCCATCGGTTCACGCCACCCGCGCCCGGCATGCGCTCGATACGGTGCGTGACGCCATCGACGCCGGCGGAGGCCGGATAGAGGCGGAGCGGGATGCGACCGGGCAGCGGCCAGTCCGAGGCGCCGCGATAGTCCTGCGCCCCTTCCCGCCAGTATCGCACCCGCGGCTGGCCGGCATAGCCGTTGTCCGCGCCGTAGACGAGATGGTCGAAAAAGGCGAGCGCCTCAAGTTGCCAAGCATAGACCGGCAGGTCGTAGGTCGCAGGGCCGATGATCAGCCAGCGTTGATCCTTCGGTGTGCCGGCATTCTCGAACAGATCGTAGGCGCCGAACTGGTGCAGGTTGAGGTACCCGGCATTCTGCACCACCACGAACGGCACTTCGATGTCGGCGAGCCCGCCGGACGGCCCCGCCGGCAGGATGCTTGTCGCCCGCGTCTTGCCGTCGAGCATGAGGGAGGCGAACAGCTGGCGCGTCTGAGGCGTCGGCACCTGCCGCTGAAACGCCTTCATGATACGCGTCATGCGCTTCTTCAGCTGCGGCCACCACAGATGTTTCAGCGGTGAGTTGGTGATGTGGCTCACCACCGCGCGCAGCAGCGGCGCTAGATGCAGCCTGAACTGAAGGGGCGTGAAGTTCGCGCCCATCCAGAGCGCGAAGAAATCGGGCTGCGGCGCGCCGCCGAACATGGCGATGTGGCGGAAGTAGTCCGTGCACATCTCGTTGGTGAAGAAGCCCTTCAGGGCCGGCGGGCGAAGCCGCGCCACCTGCGGCTGGGTCAGCCCGTAATAGGAGGTGCCGAACAACACCACCTGTCCGTCGCACCAGGGCTGGGCGGCGGCCCATTGGATGACCTTGACGTGGTCCTCCACATCCGTGTCGTTGAGATAGACGGCATCATCCCCGCCCGAGCGGCCCATGCCGCGGCGGGTTACGATCACATGGACATAGCCACGATCGGTGAAGACGGGCGGGCTGCCGGTCTCGTTGCTGCCGGTGGGCGCACCGGCGGCCTGCACCTCCTTGGAATAGGCCGCAAACGCGACGACCGCCGGATAGCGTCCCTGCGCCTTGGGCACGTAGACGTCGGCCGCCAGAAAGACCGACGGCGCGACCTCGATCATCTCATTGGCGATGATGCGGCAGCCGAGCCCCGACCTCGCGGCGAGGCCGGGCGTCCAGCCGGCGAGCTGCTCGCCGAACAGGCCACCCTTCAGCGGGATGAGATTGTCCCAGAAGCCAGGCTTCCCGTTCTTGGCAGTCATGTGCGTTCTCCCCCGGTCTCAGGCTCGCCGCGCCAAGTCATGGTGCGGGGTGCCCTACAATTGCGAGATGTCGAGGCCGGTCTTCTTCTGCGCCGCCAGCCGCATCTCCCGCACGACCCATTTCTGCTTGTCATCCGGGACGAAGAAGCCGCCGATGCCGGACGAAAAGAGCAGGTCGAAGACCCGCTCCGTCACTTCGGCAAGCGCCTGCCCGATGTTCTGGCCGGCCTCGGGCTTCGGGGGCACCATGATGACGATGGTGTCTTCCACCTGCTCGATGATCTCGATCTTGAAATCGGGGCCCGGCGTGTAGCCGAACTCCTCGCAGACCACCCCGACGGGGTCGGCGAGGAGCCGCGCGCGATAGTCCGGATCCGTGGCGATGCGCTCGTAATTCTTCTCGACGAAATCGGCATTGCTCACGGCTGATCCCCCTCGGCACGGGCCGCGCTGCGCAGGGCCAGCAGCTTGAATTTGGCGGCGACGGGCACAAGCCAGATGAACAATCCCTGGCTGGACCACAGATCCATCTGGTTGAGGGGCGACGAGGGCGAAGGTGCTCCCGGCACGCGGGCGGGCGGGATGGTGAAGTAGACCCGGTCCCGCCGCTGCACCACGACCTTCACCTTGACGCCGGCCGGCACCTCGACACCCATGGTCTTGAGCGCCGCGACGGGGTCGCTCTCCACCTGAGCGGCGAACGCATCATCGCTCCAGACGCGCCGCGTCAGCTCTCGCTCGAAATCCCCGGACATGGGTAGCTCCTCCATCCCGCTTCGGCTGTTCCGGGCCGGGGCGAAGGCGCCCCAGCGCCGTCTTCACACTGCTCAAGGCTCGCGATTGATGATGAGGAAGCTCGGGCCGTGATGGGCGAGCGCGCGGGACAGAATATCGCCAACCGCCTGAAGGTCGTCGATCGCCTCGACGCGCGCGCCGAAGCCCTCGGCGATCTTGCGCATGTCCACGTTCGGATCACTGAAGTCCAGGCCGACGAAGTGCGTGGTTGCGATGGTCGTACCCATCACATTGCACCACAGGTCCTTGAGCAGCCGGTACTCGTTGTTCACGAAGCACACGAAGATTGACGGGATGGAATACTTCGCAGCCGTCCAGAGCGCGTGGATCGAGAACAGGCTTCCTCCATCGCCTACGAAGCAGGCGGCGTGCTTGCCGCTCGCGAGCCCGATGCCGACGCCGAGCGGCATGGCCCACCCCAGCCCGCCGCCGCGCGGAGAGAAATGCACATTCCGGAAGCCCAGCCGCACCGCCATATCCTGCACGATGGCGTCCTCGGAGGAGCCTTCCGTGATGACGTGGGTCGCCCGGTCGAGGTGGCGCAGCACGGCGAGGATCAGCGCATCGCTCGCGTGCGGCCCGGACGCGGGATACTTGGCATCCAGGCCTGCCTCGTCCACCGTCCGCGGCGCGGCAGGCCCCGCGTCCGCGCCCAGGGCGGAGGCCAGGGCGTCCAGCGTGGCCGTGATGTCGCCGAGCACCGCCATGTCGCAGGGAAAGTCGAAGCCGAGCTGGCTCGCCGCCGGTGCGATCTGGATGACCTTGAGCTCCGGCGGCAGCGCCTGGAGGCCGTCATAGGTGAAGCTGTCCACTTTCTCGCCGATAAGCAGCATGGTGTGGTAGCGGGTGAGCGTCTCGTGGATCGCCTTCGTGGTGGGTGGAAGCTGGCCGCGGAAGTTGGGATGGAGCGGATCGACCGTGCCCTGCACGTGGAAGGGTGCGGCGTAGATGTCCGCGCCGAGCGCGCCAGCGATGCGGCTCACCGCGTCGATACCGTGCGCCGCTCCCACGGCATAGTCGGCGACGATGGCGAGCTTGCCCTTGGGAACAGCGCTGAGAGCGGCGGCCACCTCGCCGACGCCGCGCGGCACCGCATCCTCGATGATGCGCGTCGTCTTGAACGTGGTGTGCTCGGTCTTCTCCAGCATGAAGTTCATGGGGATGGAGAGGAAGACCGGGCCGGTCGGCTGGAGCCGCGCATGGAGATAGCAGCGCTGGAGGGCCACCGCGAGATCGTCGGTGCGCGTCACCTCGTAGGCGTATTTGGTGGCGGTCTCAGCCAGCTGGGTGTTTGGCGCGCCGAGCACCGGATTGTGGATGAGGAAGCGGGAATCCTGCTGCCCGTTGATGACCAGAAGCGGGATCCCCGACATCAGCGCGTTGCGCATGTTGAACATGCCGTTGGCGAGGCCTGGATAGGTGTGCAGGCTGACGATGGACGGCTTGCCGGTGACCAGCGCGTAGCCCGCGGCGATGCCGACAGCACTCGATTCATGCAGAGACAGCACATAGGTGGCCTTCGAGGCCGCCACCGCCGCGAGGAAGGTGGTCTCCGTCGTCCCCGGATTGCCGAAGACGAAGGGAACGTCATACGTCTCAAGGAAATCCTGGATGAGCTCGCCACCGGTCCGTGTCGTCATGTTCCCTCCAAGAAAATCGTGCTGCTTGTTCTAGAGATCCACACAGAGTGCTGCGCCGCCAACGTCAGCCCTCGCATCGCAGATCGGGCCTGCCGGAGGCCTGTCCGCGCGGCATCCAGTGCACGCATTTCGTGGTGCGCCCGATCCCGGGGTTGAAGGCGTTGCAGGGATCGAGCATCTTGAAATGCTCGACCATGGCAGGCTTCGCGAAATAGAGATGCCCCACATTATGTTCGGCAGGGTATTCGGCGCCGCGCCCGTCGAGGAGCTTCCACATGGCGTGCTCGATTTCCTCGCAATTGCTGCCCTTCGCCACGATATAGTCCTGGTGAAAGACATGGCAGAAGAAGTGGCCGCAATAGAGCTTGCGGATCAGGTGCCTGTCGATCTCCTCGGGCAGCGTCTCGAACCAGTTCTCGTCGTTGCGGCGCAGCGCGATGTCGAGGGCCACGATATCCTCCACCTCCCTGTCGTGCACCGCGCGATAACGGATGGCGGCGCCGGCGGCGGCGAAGCGATGCAGGAAGGCCTTGTCGCCTTCATCCCGCGTGCACTCGAAGTAGTCGCCCGTCTTCGAGGGGAAGATCGACTTGAGATAGGCGCGCGCCTCTGCGATCCCGTCATCTCCCATCTTCAAGAGCAGATAGTGCGCGAAGCGGTCGCGGTAGTCGGTCATGCGCTTGGGCAAATGCTTCGGGAAGAAATGGCTCAAGGCCTGGAGGATCTTGGCGCTGAGGTTTTTCGGCAGGAACGCGATCCGCCGGCACAGATTGTCGAATGCCGCCTGCAGGGCGAACAGCCGCGGGATCATGTCGGTGCCCAGATAATGGATCACCAGGAAGGTGTCCTTGCCGTAGACTTCCGCGCAATTGAAGGAGTCACGGTGCATGTACTCGCCCTCGATCGGCAGCTCCTTGAAGCTCCCGAGGATATGGCGGCGGATGTCTTCGAGCTCGGCGGTGTCGTTCGAGCCGACGTAGAAGACGACCTCGTCTTTCTCCTTCGGGAAGGTGTCGAACCGCACCGCCATGAGCATCACCTTGCCGGCACTGCCGGAGGCCTCGAACAGGCGGCGCGGATCAGCGTTGAAGCGGGCTGGGGTTGCCGCATCCACGTCGCGCACATGAGTCCCATAGTCGTGGTCGGAGGCGGCGCGTGAAGGGTCGTTGACGATCTCGGCGGGCGTGAACGCGCCCGTCTCCACCCTTTCGAGGATGGTTTCCGGGTCATTGCCCAGCGCGATGCCCAGATGATTGACGAGATGCAGCCCGCCGGCCTCATCCAGCCGCGCGAACAGGGCGAGCTGGGTGAAGGCCGGGCCGCGATGGATCAGGGCGCCGCCGGAATTGTTGCAGACGCCGCCGAACACCGAGGCGCCGATGCAGGACGAGCCAATGACCGAGTGCGGCGCGCGGCCGATCTTGTCCAGGGCCTTCTCCAGGTGGAACAGGGTCGTGCCCGGCAGACAGACCACCTGCGCTCCATCATTGATGAGGTGCAGGCCTTCGATGCGCATGGTGTTGATGAGCACGATACCGCGGTCGTAGTCGTCCCCGTCGGGGGTCGACCCGCCGGTCACCCCGGTGTTGGCCGACTGCATGATGACGATCTTGTCCGCCGCGACGCAGGCTTTCAGGACGCGCCACTGCTCCACCAGCGAGCCGGGCCGCACCACGGCCACCGCCGGCCCGCTGCCGAACCTTATGCCGGTGCGAAAGCGCCGCGTCGCCTCGGCGCTCGCCAGGACATGCGAGGGCCCTACGATCTCCTGAAGGGCAGCGATGAGGGCCGCGTCATCTTCGGGCGCCCTTGGTTCGGCCGGTCTGCTGGCCGGGACGGTCAGGTCGAGAAATGCGCCATCCATGGCAGCCGCTCCCCTTTATGTAAGCTCTGGCTATGGCAGCATTGAGAAAAGCGGACGGATCTGGTGATCGCGAGCTCGCGCAAGCAATCCCGTTTCTCCCAGACTGAGGAAGTGGTGGCTGATACATACCATATGCTTGAACTTTGCGCAGCGATAACTTCGCTCCCTCGCCGGCTCAGGCTAGGTCATGACCTTGCTCCCGACATCCGGCGTTTGCAGAGTGCATCCATGGCGTTTCCTGCATTACAGTAGCGCGTGACACGTTACGTGTTATGCCCGCACGTATGCGATTGCAAGCGTGAATTTGACGCAACACTCACCCTGGAAAACGTGGCCGCCTGAGGCCACAAACCAACCGGCGTACTCTCTCCTGAACCGGAGGAGAAATGGGGCTCAGGTCACTCCGGCACATCAGGACGAACCCATGAGCAGTGTGTGAGACGGCGCGTCAGCTCGACGATCAGCTCGTCCATCTCCACATTCTGCTGGAGCACGCCGCCGACCCTCGTCCGATGATGGCCGACCTCGATCATTTTCGCCGGATCGAGCCTTGCGGTGAAGGCTCCGGTGTTGAAATCGCTCATCAAGGCGCCAACCGCGAGGACGAGGTCGCACCCCTCCACAAATGCACCGACGCTTTCATTCATGATGACGCCGTCATACATCCCGATGAAAGCAGGCTGATCCTCATCGAGCACCCCCTTGTCCATCGCCATGGATGCGAACGGCAAGCCGCTGCCGTCCACGAGCCTTTGCAGGAGGGAAAAGAAGCCCGCACGGGCAACAAGGATGCCCGGTAGAAGGCAGGCCGCCGTCGACGCCTCGAGCGCCTCAATGATCGCATGTGCCGCTCGCTGGAGCGCTGCCGGGTCGCTTCGTGAGGGCGAGACCGGCGATGCGGCACCGAGAACCGGCTGCTCCGCAAGGTCGGCCGGGAATGCCATGTACACGGGCCGACGATGATAGAGCGCCTCGTGGATCAGCCGTTCTGTTTCATAGGCAACATTCTGGGGTGTCATCACGGCGTGGGCGACCACCACCGGTTCACACATGCGCCGAAAGAGGCCGTATTCTCCATCGCCAAGGGTGTGATGCATAATGGCACGGGCGGTCTGCACCGACATGCGCGGGGTGCCGACCAGATGGAAGATGGGGAGGTGCTCGGCATAGGAGCCGGCGACCGCGTTGATCGCGCTGAGCTCTCCCACGCCGTAGGTCGTGGACAGCGCAGCCGCGCCCTTGACCCTGGCATAGCCGTCGGCCGCATAGCCGGCATTGAGCTCGTTGCAGCAGCCAATCCAACGCAACTTCGGATCCGCGAGCACGGCATCGCAAACCGAGAATGAATAATCGCCCGGCACACCGAAGACGTCATCAATTCCAATATCTTTCAGCCGATTGAGCACATGCTGGATCACTGTGGCGGACATGGGGTGCTTCGCCTCGGAATGCTGTCTGAGGGGCTGAAGGGCACGGGGCACACTTCGGTGGGGAAGGCCCACGCCGCAAGGCATGCGGCGTGGGCCGCGTCACACGGCGCTATTGAGCACCACCGCCGCCATGTTCGTCGGCATACTCGACACCGGCCTGCGTCTGTTCGATCGCTTGCTGAATGAGAGCCATGGCCTTCACGCGGTGGCCGCCCTTGTTCGATGACGCCTCTCGCAGGGCCGCCAGGGCGTCATAAAGGGATGAAAGCGCCCTCTCCATGTTGCCTTGATACGCCTCGGCGCGAGTTGCGACGCCCACTGTTCCGAGCACCGCAGCTCCGGCGGCCAGCGCCGCGAGGCGTCGACGGTTCATCTGCGCATCATCCATGGTGATCTCCGTATATTTCTGCTGAATTATTTCACTTTCCGGTCCTGGCAGAGGATCGCCGCCGCCAGGAGCGCACCGATCAGAGAAATGTGCTCCATGACCACATGAAAATGCGCGGTTCGCTCCGGCTCGGGCATCATCCAGAACCCATGCGCGATGGGTATCGTCAGCACCGTGAAGACGATGAGGGATGCCGCGCCCAGCCAGGCTGCGCGGTTCAGAATGATCATTGCCGATCCAATGAGAAGCCACGCGGCAGTCGCAGCGCCATAGACCGGCGCCGGCTCCAGGCCGAAATGCGCCATCTCCTCTACCCAGGAAGGGAACGAGAGGAGCGCGGCGAGGCCGGCGCTCCAAAAGACGAACGTCAGCAAGACGCGTGCGACAAGCCGCACAACTGCGGCACCAAGAATTGTATCGAGAATATTTTGCATCTTTAACTTGATTTGTTGCGCCGGGATGGCCTCGCCTGTCTCCTTCGCTTGAGGAAAGGCGCTCGTCATCACCAGAAGTAATGATGTGCTCTCATCCCTGCCGCCGCATGTTGGCGCCGTTCGCTGCGCGGGCGATCTTTACGGATCAGGAGGCATGTTGGTGGGTCGATGGATGATGGCGCGCGTCGTCGCGCTGGTGATGATCGCGGGCATAGCGCCCCCGCCGGCTGCGTTCGCTCAAACGGTGAATGGCTTGTTCGTGGCACCGCCTGCGCAGCCCCTCAATGTCGGCGATGCCATTCGCGCCGCTGCCGCATATCACGGCAGCGCAGCCTATGAGCGCGACCTGTCAGCGGTCACGCGTGCTGCGATAGCGTGGATCAGTGAAGCAGCGCCCCACAGCCCCCGGCCTGCTGTAGTGCTCGATATCGACGAAACGGCTCTGTCGAATTGGGAGGTCATCCGGCGTGATGACTTTGGCCGGCCCATCGGCGGACCGTGCCTTGCAGGTGGCACCGATCCCTGCGGCTGGGCCGCCTGGGACATGCTGGCGTCCGATGTGGCCATTACGCCGGTGTTGAATCTGTTCAGACGCGCCCGGGAGCTCGGTATCGCTGTGGTATTCATCACCGGCCGTCCCGAAAACCAACGGACCGCGACCGAGACGAACCTGCGAACCGCCGGCTTTGCCGGATACGAGGCCATTTACATGACGCCCGATGGCGCGCGTTTCGCATCGGCGGCCGACTTCAAGACGCCCATCCGGGTGCGGCTGGAAAAGGATGGCTACACCATCATCGCCAATGTGGGTGACCAACCCTCCGATCTTCTGGGTGGTCATGCCGAGAAAATCTTTCTCCTGCCCAATCCTTTCTACCGCGCGCCCTGGCGGGCGCCCGCGCGCGGCGGGACCAGAACGCCCGCAGGGCTGCCACACACATTGCGGGCCGCACGAGCAGGAGGCGTCACCCTTGTGGCGGCCCCCTCGGAACCAAGTTCGTTCCTGCGGCAAGTAGGGAGTAAATAATGTTCGGCTCATCCTCCTCCGGGGGATCGAAAGCACGCACCATCATCGCCTCGGCCATCGGAAACGGGCTCGAATGGTTCGATTTTCTCAGCTACGGCCTGCTCGCAGGATCGATCGCGGTCGCATTTTTTCCCGATCACGAGCCGGGTTCCGGCCTTATGCTGGCCTTCGCGACCTTTGCGGTCGGCTTTGCCGTCCGGCCCATCGGCGGGGTTCTACTGGGGCTCTATGCGGACAAGGCCGGACGCCGCGGCGCGCTCGCTGTGATGATGGGGATGATGTCCGGGGGCAGCCTGCTCCTCGCGCTGGCGCCAGCCTATGACCAGATCGGCATCGCCGCCCCCCTTCTCGTCGTTGCCGCGCGGATCGTGCAAGGGCTCTCCGTCGGCGGCGAATTCGCCGGTTCCGCAACCTTCCTGGTGGAGCACGCCCCGCCCGGCCGACGCATGTTCTACGGCAGCTTCCAGATGTGCGCGCAGGGCGTCGGCATTCTGGTCGCATCGCTTTTCATTTTTGCGCTCGAGCAGAACCTGACGCCAGACGCCTTCGGCACCTGGGGGTGGCGTATTCCCTTCGCGGCCGGCGCCATCATCGGGCCTGTCGGGCTCTATTTGCGCTGGCGCGTCGCAGAGACTCCGGAATTTTGCGCCCCTGCCTCGAAGAGCCCTGCGGCTGGCAGTGTGCTGCGCGCATTGCGCACCGAGGTGCCCGCGCTTCGTTGCGGCATCGGTCTAATCGCCGTGGGCACCGCCATCGCCTATCTTTGGCACAGCTATCTGGTGGTCTATGTGGTGCATGAGCTTCACCTGACGCGGACGGACGCATTGCTGAGCGCCTCTGCGTTCGGCGCACTGGCCGTGTGCCTCTACCCCCTGGCCGGTTGGCTCGGGGATCGGCTCGGCGCCTTTCGCCTTTTTTCATGGTCCACGGCGATCTTCGCCGCGCTGACATGGCCCCTTTATGCTTGGCTGACCGGCGCGCCCGATTTCGGGCGGCTCATGGCGGCGCAGCTTGTCGCGACCGCCTTTCTCGCCTTCATTTCCGCCTGTCACCCCGGATTGCTGGCCATGCTGTTCCCGGTCAAAGTGCGGACCACAGGCGTGGCGCTTTGCTATAATTTTTCGGTATTGGCCTTCGGGGGCCTCGCACCGCTCACAGTGTCGTGGCTGGTCGCACGGACGGGCAGCCCCATGATGCCGGCAGTCTATCAGATCGTGGTCGCCGGCCTGTCGCTGCTTCTGGTGCTTTCGGCGCCTTCGGCACGTCGGCAGGCTCTGGCCCGCAACAGGGTAAGGAAAGATAACCCGTCGTTTATTTTCAGGTAATAAGGTAGCATCGGTGTCACCGTTGCGATCCAGAGCATATTCAGCGATGCCTACTCTCAACAATTTTATTCTGCGACGAACGGACTTGCCTCCGGTGGAGATCGACTGGCTCCTCGCCCATGCCAGGCCGCGCTCCCTGCCGCGCGGGGGCGTCTTCTGCACCATAGGGCAGGCCGAGCACGAGATCGGATTCCTCGATGAGGGCATCCTGCAGGTGTTCGCCTTATCGCCGGATGGGCGAAAGATCCTGCTGGACTTCATCTTCGCAGGCGGCGTCGCCCTGGCCCTGGACAGCGCGACCAAGGGCCTCCCCTCCGAGGTGGTATTCGAGGCCGTCATTCCATGTCGGCTCACGGTGCTTCCCTATCACCTGCGGCACGCGGCCGTGGAGCGTCATGCGGGTTGGGAGCGCCTGGCAACCCGGATGACGGAGGAGATGTTCCAACGCAAACAACAGCGGCATATGTCGCTGCGCTCGAAGACCGCGCGGCAGCGCTACGCAGAGCTCTCCTGCGAGCTGCCGGAGGCATGGCGATCGATCCCCCAGCATCTGATCGCCGCCTATCTCGATATCACGCCGCAATATCTCTCCACCCTCAAGCAAAGGGCGGAACGGGAGATAACGACTGAGAAAGTGTCGGCGCGGGCCAGAGCCGCGGGCCTTCTCGTCAGCCCGGGAGAGGATGTGGGCCGTTAGCGCTCCGCTCCGGCCGCGAGCGCAGCTCACGGTGCCCCGAACAAGACCTGATGCATGATGCGTCCGGGCCAGAAGGTAAAGAGCCCCGCCAGCACGAGGCCGCCATAGAACAGCCCGCGCATGCCTCTGGCATGAGGGCCGATGTCGCCCCTGCGCCCATGCAAGAGCGCCAGAGGGAGGGCAAAGAGAACGTAAAGCGAGAGAAGGTGAATGGGGCCGAAAGGGCCAATCCAGCGCATCTGGTGGATGAAGAAGGACGATAGCGCCACGCTGGCCATCAAAACCGCCCACACCCAGCCCACGAGCCGATGGGGAACTGTCCCCTTGGGCGCAGCCAGCTGGATCATGCCGATAGCCAATGCGGCGACGGCGGAAAACGCGTGAATGCGGATTGCCGCCGAGGCATCAAGAAGCGGCTCAAGTGTCATGACGCCTCCCAGCTGTGCGTCGCGCAGAATTCGCGTCACAGCGCTGACCATGGATACTCAGAGCGTCTAAACTGCCGCTATTCCGCCGGCAACGCCGCCATACGCGTTTCCCCGCCGACAACAGTCTTTTGCCTCCTGCATCAGAGGCAACCGAACTTGGTGGAGCGCGGCTCGGGCCGCCCCCAACCGTTGGAGGGCAGGTCCTCGAAAGGGGGCCGGAAGACTTGGCGCACCAAGCTGAAGCGCGATGGCACCGTCAATGTCGGGCTGTCATAATCGAGAATCCAGAAGTAATCATAGGTGTCATCCGGCCAGGTCCCTGGCACGCGACGGGCCGCACCGCTCATTTGATCGAGGTGCAGAAGTTGCCGAAGCGTGACCCTCTGGCCCGGGAAGGCCTCTTCCAGCCGCGCGCTGGCGATATGGAGATGCTCCCACACCATGACCACCGTCTGTCCGTGCCAACGCGGATTGTCCAATAGGTCCCGGGAGACCGCGGCGGTTCGCGCATTGAGCAGGACTTCGGGGTGAAACGGTGTGAGCATGAGCGGGTTCGCGGCAACACTCATGTTCCATGCCACAGCGATGGGCTGCGCGGTTTCCAGCGTGTGCAAGGTAATGGCGAGAATGGCCGCCGGCCGAGCGCCATTGAGAAGGCTCCTGGATGCCCTCGGACCAAGATATTGCGCGGCGAGCGCCTCTGCCCGCTGCCGACCAACGCCACACAAAGACAGCAGGTTCTGTTTCTCACCGTGGCGAAGGATAATAATGCGTGCGGGCGCTGCCGCTGCCTCAGTGAAGCCAAACGCAACGGCGCCCCATGCAACCAGAATAATAAGAACGCATAACCTGGGCAACAGCGTGCTATCGGTACGTAGGCTTGTCATTGAGATGACTTTCGCAGGTGGTGAGCACCATTTTTCAAGCCAGCGCATGTGGGGACATCACCCCTCCCTCGTCGGCGCAACCAGGGACCATATCGAAGCGCTACGACTTTCTACTGGGATGGCAAAGGCGTTCATGATATGAGTACTGTGGAATGCCGTGCAACGCTGACGCGACGGGTGGAGAGGCGGGATGGGATCTGCGTCGACGCCCTCGCCGTCGCGCTGACTTGCCCAAGCCCCCATCATCACGACATTCGGCGCGATACACGCCCTACCAGGTAGCAGACGGGATCATCCGGAGCGGGTAGGTGAAGAGAAGAAGGTGGGCCGCATTGAAGCCAAAATGAGCGAGTGTCGATGCAAGGAGGCCACCCTTACGAAAGGCATAGCCGTAAATAGCACCCGCAACCGACGCGAACACAACCATAATAGGACCTCCGGAGTAGTGCATAATTCCAAAAATTACGGCAGAAATTCCCAACGCAACCCATTGCGACATGGAATATTTTTCAAACCAGCGCGCTAGATTTGACTGCAGGAAACCTCGGAACAAGGCCTCTTCGGTGAAGGCGACAAGCAGGAGATTATTCAGTGCCCACAGGCCGAACTCCGGCGGCACCTTCGGCTCCCAAACCACGGCCTTGAACAAGAGAGCCGGCGGCAGGAGCACAAGGACAGTCGCGAAGGCGCCGGCGGCGGCCCAAGCCAATGATGTTTGAACGCCCTCCCCCCTGCGGAGCGGCTTATAGAGCAGAAATATCGAAAGCCCCACAGCAGCCTTATCCATCTTGAGGTACATCTTGAACGGATAGGCATCTGGGCTGAACTGAACCGGACCAATGAGAATTGGATTTTGAAATCCAGGAAACACATGAACAGACAAAGCAATGCATAATATGAAAAATGATATTTTTGCTATTTTTTTATTTGTTATCCGAATAGAACGGATACAGATATGAGCCATCAGCATGCATAGCACAACCGCAAGAAGGCCCAGTGGCTGAACGTAACCCAGGACGGCGGCTGTGACGTAGGTGATAGCCGTCAACGCCCCGGCAACTGCAAACGCAGATGGAAGCCAGGCCAGGGCCGCGCTGAGCATCAGAAGCGCGGTTAGATATGGCAATTCGGAAATCATGTGCCAGAGACCCGGAATATTATAATATTAATTAATTATTTATCGTAATTAAGTTTTATTAAACTTCGGCATCTCATGGATGCCGAAGCTGTTTTTGGCCAACGCGGTGATGTAAAGGCAGATCACGCCTTCGTCATTACCGCTCCTCTTCCTCGAACAGCCACAGAGATCGTGTCGCCAGTGGAGACTGAGCGTCGGCAACCATTCCAAGAAAAGCAGGCATCCGGTGCTTCTGAACATCTGAGAGCGACGCGACAAGCGGACGTGTCGCGCTGACGAAGGCTTTGAGATCCTGGCCGCGAATGACCTCGGCCTCGCCGATCCGCTCGAGCGCTTCAAGAAAGTCGGATGGCGGCT
>NZ_JBAFWH010000030.1:0-23466 GCF_043195015.1 Xanthobacter sediminis
GGCTCGGAACCTGTTGGCCTGATGCGATGGGCGACCTCTGGTCGCCATCCGGGTCACTGCGATGGTGCGCTTTCGCAGCGCATGGCGGAGGACGGCGCGGACCGCGCCGTCCTTTTGCTGTCGCGCATGGAGGGCTGCCGCATGGCCGCAGGCAACATGCGGAATGTTGTGCTTCCAGCGCCTGTCGGAAGGGACCAGTGCCGCGGCCCTGGTCCGAATTCGCGTAAAGTGCTGCTGCTACAGGTTTTTTCGGAGAGCATGGAGTCGCAGGGCGTCCGATGAAGCATCCGTATGCCGGAGCGCTGGCGGGCGTTCTTCCTCTCGTTGCGCGGATCGGGCTGGGGGGCGATTTCCTCTCTGCGGTGGACGATGCCTGCCCCGAGGGATCGGGCGCTTCCATTGCGCGGCTCGCCACAGTCCCGCACGTGAACGTCACCTTCCAGCCCAAAAACATGGGGGTGGCCAACGGGGCTATTGCCCAGGCCGCGCCTGTGGCCGGGGCGGCTATCGGGATTTCAATACTTTGCCTGGGCCGAGGCGCCGTCCGGCGTGGTGATCTGGATGGCGCCCTTCACCCCCTTCGGCACGGCCACCGGGGCGGTTCCGGCAAGATGGTTGCCATCCACGGGCGCGAGGGGGAAGCGCTGGGCCTTGCCGTCCACCACCAGGATGGCGTTCGCCTTGAAGCCCTCGGCCGGAACCGGTTTCTCCGTCCCGTCGCTGAGATAGAGCAAGACGGCGGGGGTGCCGTCGACCACGAGCTCCGCGTGGTAGCGGCCGGCATCCACGCGCACGCCGCCATGGGCGCCGACGCCCGGCTCATGGGCCTGGGCGGATGCGGCCAGAATGGGAAGGGCGAGAAGCGTAAGCGCCGGGAGGACGCGGCGTGAGGTCATGGTGGGCTCCGTTCAGAAAGCGTCGGCGTGGGCGGCCGGGGCGGTGGGGGGCGGGCCCGCCTCGCGCGCGGCCGCCACCAGCCGCTCCAGGGGGCGGCGGCCATAGCGCAGGACGAGGACGGGGGTGAGCACGGCATCCAGCAGCGTGGCGCTGAGGAGGCCGCCGAAGATGGTGATGGCCACCGGATGCAGGATCTCCTTGCCCGGCACCTCGGCGCCGCCGAGCAGTGGGACGAGGGCGATGCCGGCGGAAGCTGCGGTCATCAGTACCGGCGTCAGCCGTTCCAGGCTTCCTCGCGCCACGAGCCCGGGGCCGAATTCCAGGCCACCCGCGACGGCGAGGTTGATGATGTGGCTGATCTTCAGGATGCCGTTGCGCGCGGCGATGCCGGTCAGCGTCACGAAGCCGATCATGCTCGCCACCGAGAGCGGCTGCCCGGCGATGAACAGCGCCAGCACGGCGCCGATGAGCGCCAGCGGCACGCTGCCCATGATGACGAGCGCGAACAGCACCGAGCGGTAGCGGCTGTAGAGGATGGCGAACACCATGAGCAACGACACCGCCGAAAGCGTGCCGATGGTGCGCATGGAGGCCTCCTGGGCCGCGAAGGTGCCTTCGAGGCTGGTGGAGACGCCGGGCGGAAGCGCCGCCGCCGCGATGATCCCGCGCATGTCGGCGATGATGGCCGCCGCGTCCCGCGCCCCGGAGGTGTTGGCCAGCACCACGATGCGCCGCCGCCCGCCCTCGCGCAGGATCTGGTTGGGCCCATCGGTTTCCCGCACCTCCGCCAGCTCGGAGAGGGGCACCCAGCCCGCCGGGGTCTCGATGAGCAGCACCTTAAGGCCCTCGGCGGTGCGATCGGCATCGGGCAGGCGGAGCACCAGCTCGAACCGGCGGTTTCCGTCCACCAGGGTCGAGACCACGCGGCCATTGGAAAGCCGCTCCAGCGCATCGGTCACCTGCGCCGGCTGGAGGCCGTAGAGGGCGGTGCGGGTGTAATCCACGCGCACGGTCACCTCGGGCACGCGCACCTGCCGCTCCACCTGAAGATCAACAAGGCCGGGGATATCGGCGAGGCGCCGGCGCAGGTCCTCCGCCGTGGTGCGCAGGGTGTCGAGGTCATCTGCGAACAGCTTCAGGGCGATCTCCGCGCGCACGCCGGAGAGCATGTGGTCGAGCCGGTGGGAGATGGGCTGGCCCACGTTGAACGCGGCCGGCAGGACGGCGAGGCGATCGCGGATGTCGGCGGTGATCTGCGCCCGGCTTCGGGCGGAGGGGGCAAGATCCACCTCGATCTCGGAGGCGTGGACGCCTTCGGCATGCTCGTCCAGCTCGGCGCGCCCGGTGCGGCGGCCTACGGCCTTCACTTCCGGCACCTCCTGGATGAGCTTTTCGGCGACGAGGCCCATGCGGTGGCTCTCGGCAAGGGAAAGCCCCGGCTTGAACGACATGGAGATGGTGAGCGAGCCCTCGTTGAACGCCGGCAGGAAGGCGCGCGGCAGGCCGGCGGCGGAGGCGAGGGCGGCAAGGAAGAGCACGCAGACCGTGGCCATCACCAGGCGCTGGTAGCGGAAGGCGGCGGAGAGCAGCGCCGCGTATCCGCCCTTGAGGCCGCGCACGAGGGCGCCGTCGCGCTCCACATGGCGGCTGAGCGCCGGCAGCAGGTAATAGGCCAGCACCGGCGTCAGCGTGATGGAGGTGGCAAGGCTCGCGAGGATGGAGACGATATAAGCCTGCCCCAGCGGCGCGAACAGCCGCCCCTCGATGCCCGGCAGCGCGAACAGGGGCACGAACACCAGCACGATGATGAGGGTGGCATAGACGATGCCCGAGCGCACCTCCCGGCTCGCCGCCACCACCACGTCGAACACCGGCCTGGGCACTGCGGCGGCGGCGTTCTCGCGCAGGCGGCGGAAGATGTTCTCCACGTCCACCACCGCATCGTCCACCAATTCGCCGATGGCGATGGCGAGGCCGCCCAGCGTCATCGTGTTGATGGAGAGGCCGAAGGCGTGGAACACGATGGCGGTGGTGAGGATCGACACCGGGATGGCGGTGAGCGAGATGAGGGTGGTGCGCCAGTTCAGCAGGAATGCGAACAGCACCACCGCCACTACCGCCATGGCCTCCATCAGCACCTTCTCCACATTGCCGATGGAGGCGGAGATGAAGTCCGCCTGCCGGAATACGGGCTGGGAGATGCGGATGCCGTCGGGCAGGGTGCGGTTGAGATCGGCGACCGCCTCCTCCACCGCGCGGGTGAGGGCGATGGTGTCCACCTCCGGCTGCTTCTCCACGGAGACGATCACCGCCGGCCGGCCCATGTAGCCGGCATCGCCGCGCTTGAGGCGGGCGGCGTAGTCCACCTGCGCGATCTGGTGGAGGAAGACGGTGCCGCCGGCCGGGCGCGGCAGCGCGAGGTTCTTCAGGTCGTCGAGGCTCAGCGTGCGGCCGATATTGCGGATCAGTACCTCGCGGGCGCTGTGATCAGCGAAGCCGCCGCCGGAATTGGTGCCAAACTGTTGGAGGGCCTTTTCCAGCGCGTCGAGGGAGATGCCAAAGGCACGCATGGCGGCAAGGTCCGGTGAGACGCGGAACTGCCGCACCTCCCCGCCCATGGGGATCACCTGCGCCACGCCGGGAATGGCCAGCAGCCGGGGGCGGATGACGAAATCCGCGGCCTCGCGCACCGCCATGGGGGTGGCGGTGTCGCTGGTCACCGCGAACATGAGGATCTGCCCCATGATGGAGCTGACGGGCCCCATCTGCGGGGAGACGTTCGCCGGCAGCCGGTCCCGCACCAGCGCGAGGCGCTCCGCGATCTGCTGGCGGTCGCGGAAGATGTCGGTGCCGAAGTCGAACTCCACATAGACCACGGAGAGCCCCACCCCCGAGACCGAGCGCAGGCGGATGAGGCCGGGCAGGCCGTTCATCGCCGTCTCCAGCGGGAAGGTGACGAGCTGCTCCACCTCCGCCGGGGCGAGGCCCTCCGCCTCGGTCATGATGGTGACGGTGGGCCGGTTGAGGTCCGGCAGCACGTCCACCGGCAGGCGGGTGACGGCGTAGGCGCCGTAGAGCACCAGCACCACGGCCATGGCCAGCACCAAAAGGCGGTTGCGCAGGGACTGGGTGACGAGGAAGGTGAACATCGGCCGGCCCTAGCGGATCTGGTCGATGAGCTCGGCGCCCGCGCTCACCACCCGGCGGCCCGGCTCCAGCCCGGCGGTGACGAGCACGCGGGACGCGTCGAGCGGCTCCGTCTTCACCTCGCGCGGCACGAAGCGCTCGGCGCTCGCATGCTCGAACACGATGGCCTGCCCGTTGGCGCCGCGCACCACCGCCTCGCGGGGGATGGCGATCCCCGCACGGGGGGCGCCGGAGGATGCGAGCACGGTGAGGAACTGGCCCGGCCGCAGCCCCGCCGCCTCGCCGGTTACGGCGAACTGGACGGGCACCGCCTGGTTGCGGTCGGAGAGGCCCGCGCCGAGATAGGACAGCGAGACCACGCGGCCGTCGGCGAAGCGCCCCTGGGCGCCCGAGCGCCCGGCGTCGGGGGAGAAGCTGAGCGCCTCCACCCACAGGCGGGCGGGATCGAGGATGCGGAACACCACGGTGTTCGGCTCCGCCACCTGCCCCGCCACAGCGTCGGCGGCGGCGATGACGCCGGGGACCGGGGCGCGCAGGGCCTCCGGTTCGCGCTGCACCCGCTCCAGCTTCGCGCGGCGGGTCGTCAGGCCCTTCAGCTCGATCTCCGCCTCCTCCACCTCGCGGCGGGTGACGGCGTCGGGGATGGCCGAGAGCCGCTCGTACCGGCGCTTCACGATGGCGATCTGCTGGTCGAGCTCGTAGCCCTGCTGCTCCAGGTCCTTGAGGTCGGAGGCGCCGATGGGCTGGTGCACATAGGCGAGGATCTCGCCGGCCTCGACCTTCGCGCCGAGGGGCCTGAAGCCGCCGGGCGGCGGCGCGAGGCGCCCGCCCACGGTGCTCTGCACCAGGCCGCTGGCATTGGCGTCCGGCACCACGCGGCCCGGCATTTCCAGCGTGCGGGCGAACGCGCCGGAGGCGGTGACGACGGTGCGCACGCCGAGGATGCGCTGGCTCGGCTTCGGCACGATGACCGAGCCGTCCGGCAGGCGCTGCGCCGCATCGCGCGCCGCGGGCCTGGCGGCATCGGCGGCCCAGGCGTGCTGCGGCACGCCGGCCAGTATTGCGCCGAGCGATCCGAGGACGAGGAGCGCACTCATCCGGCGCCGGCGCGACATGGCGAGCGCACCGGCGATGAAGCCGATGACGACACCGGCCAGAACACCCACGGGCAGCGCCCCCCATTGAGCGAGCGCGGCCGGCACCACCGGCCGCGCACTGGCATCTGCCGTCGGCGCGGGGACGGTCAGCGTGGCGAGGAGCACGTCCAGCGTTCCGCCCGCCGTCACCGTGAAGGCGAGGTCGTGGGAGCCGGGCGCGGCGAGGAACGGCGCGGCAAGCACATAGGTGCCCGGCTCCGCCGGTTGCGCTGCCTGCGTGCCCGCGGGCGTGTCCACCTCGATGGTGGCGCCTTCCACCGGCGCATTGTCGGCGAAACGGTCGAGATGGATGGCGAGCACGCTGTCGCGCAGCACCGCGACAAGCTCGAAGTCGGCCGACGCCGCCTCGGTGCGGGGGGAGAGGGTGGCCGGCTGGGGCGGCGGCGGGGCACCATGGTCGTGGCCCTCGTGCGCAATGGCGGCCGTCGCCAGCGCCACGGCGCCGAGGCCGGTGACTGCTCTGCGCGGCAGATGGAACGCCATGCCTCGACCCGTCCGTTCGCAATTCGGTAGGGGAGGCTGATAACGCGCCGGCTGTCACCGCGCGTATCGCTTCTGTATCAGTTTGTTTCAGCCCGGCGCGGGATGCTGGACGCGCGGCAGGCTGATGGTCGCCACCAGCCCGCCGCCTTCGCCATTGGCGAGGGTCAGCGTGCCGCCATGGGCGACCACGGCGCCATGGGCGATGGTGAGGCCGAGCCCCACGCCGCCGGTCGCGCGGCTGCGGGATTCCTCGAGCCGCACGAAGGGCTCGAGAACCGTGGCGAGCTGGTCTTCGGGAATGCCAGGCCCGTCGTCCCGCACCGTCACGATGGCCTCGGCGCCGGCCTCGGCGATGGTGACGTGCGCCGCGCCGCCATAGGCCAGGGCATTCTCCAAGAGGTTCGATACCGCCCGCTTGAGGCCGAGGCGGCGGCCCTCGATCACGAGACGCGGCGGCGCTGAGAGGTCGGCAGGGCGCCCGCGGTCGCGGGCATCGTCCACGATGGTCTCCGCCAGCGCCACCAGATCGAATGCGCGCACCGGCTCTGCGGCGGTCTCGCCGCGCAGGTAGGAGAGGGTCGCTTCCACCATCTGCTCCATCTCCGCCACGTCGGCAGCCATGGCTGCGCGCAGTGTGGGGTCGGGCACGTCCTCCAGCCGGAAGGCGAGCCGCGTCATGGGTGTGCGCAGGTCATGGGAGACGGCGGCGAGGGCCTGCGTGCGCCGTTCCACCAGCTGGGCGATGCGCGCCTGCATGCCGTTGAAGGCGTGGGCCAGCTCGCGCACCTCCCGCGGGCCGTTCTCCGGCAGCCGCGTGGCGGGCGCATCGGGCGGCAGGGCGGCGACGGCGCGCGCCATGGCGCGGAGCGGGCGTGTGAGCCACGCGGCGATGGCCAGCGACAGAAGCAGCACGCCGGCGGCCATCAGCGAGGTTGAGAGGAGCGAGCCATGGGCGCCGCCCGCCGTGGGGGCCGAAAAGAACAGGCTGGTATTCAGCCAGCTGCCATCGGGCAGGCGCAGGGCGATGAGGCTGAGGTGCGGGTCCGATCCGCTCCCCACCACGATGTCGGCCGGCCCGATATCCGGTGCGAGGGCCCGCAATTCCTCGGCAAGACGCGTCTGGCTACCCGCCGCGCCGGGGCCCGCCACCGCCATCACCTGCCGGCTCCAATGGGCGTCGATGGCCCCGCCCGACAGCTCATGGGCCACCTCCTCCCGCCGCTCGGGCGGGGCGGCCGCGAGGGTGCGCCGGAGCGAGGTCAGCTGGTCGGCCAGCCGCATGGCGTGGGCGGCATGGCGCTCGCTCTCCATGGCGTGCTCGTAGGTCCACAGGCTGAGCACATGCACCACGACGATGCCGAGCACCGCCACCACGGCGGTGCGCACGGCGAGGCTGTCGAGGGCGCGGATCACGAGCGGTGCACCTCGGGGGAAAAGAGATAGCCGGCGCCGCGCACGGTCTTCACCATCTCCGCGCCGCCATGGGCGTCGAGCTTCTTGCGCAGCCGGCTCACCTGGATGTCGATGGCCCGGTCGAAGCCGGTGGCGATGCGGTTCTTGGCGGCATCCATGAGCTGGTCGCGGGTCAGCACCCGCTGGGGATGCTCCAGGAACGTCAGCAGCAGGTCGTATTCCCCGGTGGAGAGGTCCACCACCGCGCCGTCGGGATTGGTCAGCTCTCGGCCGCGCGGATCCAGCGTCCAGCCGGCGAACGCGAGCCGGGCGCCGCCGGCCGCGGTGCTGCCGCTGGCCGGACGCATGCGCCGCAGCACGGCATGGATGCGGGCCAGCAGCTCGCGCGGGTTGAAGGGCTTGGCCAGGTAATCATCGGCACCCAGCTCCAGCCCCACGATGCGGTCGACATCGCTGCCGCGCGCGGTGAGCATGATGATGGGCACCTCGGACGTGCGGCGGATCTCCCGGCACAGATCGAGCCCGCTTATGCCTGGCAGCATGATGTCGAGGATGATGAGGTCCACCGGGCCCGCGGCCAGGATCTCCCGCATCTCGCGCGCATCCTGCGCCGACGTCACCTTGTGCCCGTTGTCGCGCAGGAATTTGCCGGCGAGGCGGCGGATTTCGGCGTCGTCGTCGACAATGAGGATATGGCTTTCGGGGAGCACGGGGGACACAGGTCTCGCTCTGGGTTGAGGCGTCCTTCGAGGAGCGGTCACGGGGAGCGCTGCTTCATTCGATGGCGTCGGTTCAGCCAAGTGGCTTGCCCTCCGCTCCATGGTGATGGCGCGCGGCGTGCTCAGGCCGTGGCGTTCTCGTAGATATCCTCCTCCTGCGCATTGTGCATGCGCACCAGCGCCTCGATGGATTCCACCATACGCTGCGCGTCGCGGATCAGGTAGCGGTCCGCATCGGACGCGGACAGGCCTTCCGCGAGGCGATTCAGCAGGCGGGCGAGATGGAGGATCTCGCGATGGGCGCGGCTCATGGCGGCGAGGCCGTCGCCGTCGTGCACGGTGGCGCGCAGCTGTGGGTAGACGCTGTCCTCGTCCCGCCGCTCGTGGACGGCAATCCTGGTGGCCACCAGCATGCTCGCCTCGCGGATCAGGGCGACGGCGGGAGCTCCGGTGGCGTCGTCCAGGGCGTCGGAGATCTCCCGCATCCGGTCGAGGGTCGCCTCCAGCCCGCGATGGTCCTCCTGAAGAGCCAGGGTGACCGCCGGCTTCAGGGCGCGACGGCCGAGGCCATGGCCTGCCGTCAGGGCACGCAGGGCGTTGAGGATGACCGCCACGTCGATAATCTCCTGGGTCACCGCGCCGGCCACCGGCGGCAGCCAGCCGAAGGCCGCTGCGATCATGGCGATGCCTGAAAGCCCCATGCCGACGCCGATGCTCTCCATGGCGATACGCCGCGTGCGCTTGGCGATCGCCACCGCGTCCGACACCCGATCCAGCCTGTCCACGAGGATGACCGCGTCCGCCGCTTCGGACGAGGCGCTCGCGCCGCGCGCGCCCATGGCGATGCCCACGCCGGCGGCGGCGAGGGCCGGCGCGTCGTTGATGCCGTCGCCGACCATCAGCGTCGGGTTCAGCCGCTGCTCCACCGTGATCGCCTCAAGCTTGTCGCCGGGGCTCCGGTTGGCGAGGGCGGAATCGAGGTCCAGCGCGGCGCCGATGGTTTCCGCCGCCTCGGCATTGTCGCCGGTCAGCATGACGATCCGCTTCACGCCCGCCGCCCGCAGGGACTGGATGGCGTGCGGCGTTTCCCGCCGCAGCTCGTCGGCGAGCAGGATTGCGCCCTTCGCCCTGCCGTCCACCGACACGAAAATGCTGAGGGCCGATCGCCAGGCGGCCCGCCTCAGCGCCCGCTGCGCCCAGGGCTCGGGATGGAGGGCGCCGCAGACGAGGTCATAGGAGCCCGCCTTCACTAGCTTTCCGCCCACGTGGCCCTCGAGGCCTGACCCCATGGTCTCGTGCACGCCCTCCGGCGGTTCGAGCGCGATGCCCCGCCCACGGGCTGCGGAGACGATGGCCGCCGCCACCACATGGTGCGAGGCCTGCTCCAGGGAGGCCGCGAGGCGCAGGATCTCATCCGGGCTTTCGCCGGAGGCGGTCTCCACGGCGACCAGGCGGGCGCCGCCCACCGTCAGCGTGCCGGTCTTGTCGAGCACCACGGTGTGGGTGCGGGCCAGGGCCTCCAGCGCCGCTCCGCCCTTCACGAGAATGCCGAGCCGCGCCGCCCGCGCGACACCGGCGATGAACGCCACCGGGGCCGCCAGGATCAGGGGGCATGGCGTCGAGGCCACCAGCACCGCCAGGGCGCGGACTTCGTCTCCCGAAAGCGCCCAGGCCAGCCCGGCAAGGGCCAGGGTCGCCGGCAGCAGCAGCAGGGCATAGCGGTCGGCGAGGCGGATGAAGGGGGCCTTGGCCGTCTGCGCCGCCGTGACCATCCGGACGATGCCCGCATAGGTGCTGTCGCCGGAGACGGCGGTGGCGCGGATCTCGAAGGTCTCGCCGGCATTTATGGTGCCGCTGAACACCAGCGCGCCGCGCGTCTTGCGAACGGGCAGGGGCTCGCCGGTGAGGGCGGCCTCATCCAGCGTGGCGGAGTCGGTGGTGAGGAGGCCATCCACGGGAATGACCTCGCCGGCATCCACCACCAGCAGGTCGCTGGCCGCGATGGTCTCCACGGGAATGTCGGTGATGGCGTCGCCATCACGACGGTGGGCGATGCGCGGGGCACGATCGACCAGCGACCGCAGGTCCCGCTCCGCGCGCGCGACGGCGATGTCCTCCAGCAGATTCCCGCCGGCATACATTACGGCAATGACTGAACCCGCGAGATTCTCGCCGAGCGCGACCGCGCCGCCCATGGACAGCAGCGCCACCGCATCCACGCCCAGGCGCCCGGCGGCGAGATCTCTCGCGATGGAGACGGCGAGCCAGGCGATAACGGGAAGCGTGCCGCCGGCCCAGATCCGGGCGGCGAGCGTCGGGTGCCCGAGCCCCCATGCGGCCATGCCGCCGATGAGGCTGCCCAGCGCGATCCCCGCGAGGCCCCAGCGCAGAACGCGCGCGTCGAGGAGATGTCCCATCCGACCCCCATGGCCGTGCCCGCACGGCCGCAGGGGAGTTTAATGCGATGGTCCCGCGCTCGCCATGGCACGGTTGCGCGCTCGATCGCCTCGTTGTGCGACATAGAGAGGTTGTCTGCATCACGAGAATGTGAAGTGGTGTGCTGATCGCGCGAGGTGCCCTGGACCCGCATACCGGGGCGCGTCATGCGGTCCGGGCCGGTGCTCGCCCTGCGCCAGCCACGCGTCGTTGCATCGCTGCACGGATGGCGGCGCCCGACTCCAGTGGCGAGGCTTCCAGGGCTTAGGGGCGGATCGTTTCCCCGCGGAAGCGCCGAAAGCCGGCTCGAAGCGCGTTCCTCGCAAGCCGTGAACCGTTCTCACTTACCGGCGGGGCGCGCGACATGCCTTTGAATTTCCAGAACCCGGAACCCGCCGCAGAGGGGCATGGGCGATTACCGCAGGTGCTGAAGGGCGATTGGTGAGGATCACACGGCCGGCGCGGGATTTTCCCACGCATCGCCCCGGTGCCGGCAAATCTCGAATCGACCGCGCCTGGCGCGTCCCGGCCGCGGAGGAGCGGTGGTGCCGCCGGCCTGGCGGATGTCATGACCTGGATGTCCTGGTCGAGGCCAGCGCGACTGAGACCGCGCGGTTGTCGCCGGAAGTGGCAGGCCGCAGGCCTCGTGCCGCGAACGGCCACGCTTGCCAGTCGCGCCGCGTGGCGGCAATGTCCGCCCGGCAAGGCGCTCGGCGGGTGCCTGCCGGAATATGTCCCGCCGAGCAACCGGACATTGGGAAACTGCCAGATCATGAACATGGACTGTGGGAACGCCGCGGCCGGCGAACTTGACGAGGTCGGCTCGCCTGGGCTTCGTGCGGGGGCGCTCAGCCGCCGGTCGTTTCTGTTCGGTTCCGCCATGGGGCTCGGCGCGCTGGGTCTCGCCGGCTGCGGGACACTCGACGGCATGAGCGTCGCCGAGGCGGAGAAGCTCTACGGGCCGGTGCCTACCGAGAAGTTCCCGATCCCGGGGGTGGATGTCAGCAAGGTCAATCCTAAATATTATCGTCGCACGGTGCGCTACGAAACCAAGGAAGCGCCCGGAACGATTATTGTCGATCCCGCCAATTACTATGTCTACCGCATCGAGGAAGAGGGCGTAGCCACCCGCTATGGCGCCAATGTGGGCCGCGCGGGGTTCCTCTGGAGCGGTGATGCTTATGTCGGGCGCAAGGGCGAATGGGCCACCTGGACGCCTCCCAAGGAGATGATCAAGCGCCAGCCCGAGGCGGCCAAATACGCCGGCGGAATGCCTGGCGGCCTCGAAAACCCGCTCGGCGCCCGCACGCTGTATCTCTACCAGAACGGCACCTACACGCTCTACACGATCTACGCCACGAGCGATCCCGAATCGATCGGCACCGGCGTCACCAGCGGCTGCGTCGGTCTCCTGAGCCAGGACATGATCGACCTCTACTCGCGCACCCCGGTGAAGACGAAGGTCGTCGTCCTGCCGGCATAGGGCCTGCAGGATTGAACGTTTGGCTCGAGTGCTCAAGGCCTGGGCGAAACGGCTCCTGCTGAGCGTCGGCGGGGAAACGGGAGGTTGCGTCGCCCCTGGCCGGGCCGCCGGCTCCGGGGAGGTGCGCCCTTGCCGGCGTGGAGCTATGCCTTTGCCGCCGGCCCGCGTAGCGGCGTCGGGGCGTTGAAGTCACAGACCTGGCGCGCCATCTCGCTGACCCTGCGGCAGACCGGGTCGCCCAGGTGGAAGGCCGCATATTGCAGCGGGCGGTCGGGCCCGGTGTCGACCACGACGAGGTCGCCGGCATCGAGGAAGTGCCGGAAATAGTCGCGGGGAATGTAGGTGGCGCCGAGCCCCGCCCGCGCCAGCTCCGCCAGGGCGACGATGGAGTTGCAGGTGATGGGTTTGGCATCGCCCCGCCCCAGGGACACCAGCGCGTCGCGCATGCGGTGGTGCAGCAGCGAGTTTTCCGCATAGGTGAGCAGAGGCAGGCCAGCCAGCGCCTCCCTGCCAGCTCCGGCCTCCAGCACGCGGGGGCTTACCATCCACGCGTAATCGAGACCGCTCAGCTCCACCACCGTGCAGTCCACCCTTCCCTGCGGGAGGGGGCCGAGCACGAGGTCCAGCGCATGGCGGGCGAGCTGCGGCAGCATGTTCGAGACCACATCGATGCGCGGCTCCAGCGTGATGAGCGGATAGACCTCCTTCACCGCCGCCAGCAGGGCCGGCAGCCAGGTGAGCGCGACCATTTCCGTCACCCCGAAGCGCAGGCGCCCGCTGTAGGTGTCGGTATTGCCCAGGGTCAGCTCGATGCGCTCGCGCAGGCGCAGCATGGCGGAGAAATCGCCGATGATTTCCCGGCCCTTGAGGGTGAGGGTGCCGGGTGGGGCGTGGCGGTCCAGCACCTCCAGGCCGCACTGGTGCTCCAGCTCGGCGATCCGCTTCGAGATGGTGGACTGGGTGGTGTTGAGCCGCCGCGCCGCCGCCGCGAAGCCGCCGAGCACATGGACCCAATAGACCGCCTCGATCTGCTTCAGCGTCACCTGCACCGCGCGGACCTCCTCTCCCATAAAATAACAGATATTGCACGTATTATGAAAAAAACGAATATGATGGCATGGCTTTTTATCCCTTGAAACAATACTATCAAGATGTTTTTTGTAGATATAAGACGCATCATTGACATCGAGGAGTGAGAGATGGCGCGGCCGGGCGGGCGTATCAGCCTGAATTTCGAGCGGATTTCCACGGAAGTGGTGACGGCTGCCAAGGGCATTCCCGTGGCCGTGGTGGGCGATGTTTCCAACCGCCTGTTCTCGTTCCCCGACGGCTTCCGCAACTATTCCGAAGCCGCGCTCGCCTTCGCCGGCCCCGCCTTCACGGTGCGGGTGCGGCCCGGTGACAACCTGTTCCTTCACAAGGCCCTCGACACCGCCCTGCCGGGCGATGTGATCGTCTGCGACGCCGGCGGCGCGGTGGAGAACGCCATCCTGGGCGAAATGATGGGGCGCTATGCGGCCTCGCGCGGCATCGCCGCCATCATCATCGATGGCGCGATCCGCGACCGTGCCGGGCTCGCCAGCCTGCCGATCCCGGTGTTCGCCCGCGGCGTCACCCCCAATGGCCCCTGGAAGAGCGGCCCCGGCGAGATCGGCTTCCCGGTTTCCGCGGGCGGGCTCTCCGTCGCCTCCGGCGATCTCGTCATCGGCGATGCCGATGGGGTGCTGGTTCTGCCCCGCCCCGACGCGCCCCAGGTGATCGCCGATGCCCTGAAGCACGCCGAGGTGGAGCACCAATGGGCGGCGCAGATCCGGGAGGGTACCTGGCCGCGCGGCTGGGTGGATGAGGCCCTCGCCAAGCTCTGATCCCGCCAGATCCGTCCCGATAATTCGGCCTCGACACGCCCCCCGTGTCCCTCCCAGGAGGTTCCCCGAGATGACGTTTCCCCTTCGCCTTGTTGCCGCGGTCGGCCTTGCCGCGTTGCTGCCGCTCTCCGCCATGGCGGAGGAGGCCTATCCGCAGAAGCCGGTCACCATCGTCGTCCCGCAGTCGCCGGGCTCGGTGACGGACATCGTGGCCCGTGCCATCAGCGGGCCGCTCTCCAAGGCGCTGGGCCAGCCGGTGGTGATCGACAACCGCAACGGCGCCAGCGGCATTATCGGCGCCGAGCGCGTGGCCCGCGCCAAGCCCGACGGCTACACCCTGTTCGTCGGCTCAGTGAGCACCCACGGGCTCAACTCCGGCATCTTCAAGACGCTGCCATACGATCCGCTGAAGGACTTCGCGCCCATCACACAGATCACGGACTCCCCGCTCGTGATCGCGGTCAGCCCCGAAAGCAAGATCCGCACCCTGAACGAGCTGATCGCGCGCGCCAAGGCGGAGCCGGGCAAGCTCACCTTCGCCTCCGCCGGCAACGGCAGCGGCTCGCGCTTCACCGGGGAGCTGCTGAAGGCGAGCGCCGGCATCGACCTGACCCATGTGCCTTATCGTGGCCCGGCCGAGGCCGTGGCGGCCGTGGTGGGCGGCGAGGCGACCCTCGCCATCCCCTCCGCACCGAGCACCCCCACCTTCATCAAGTCCGGCCGGCTGGTGCCGCTGGCGGTGACCGGCGCGACCCGCACCGATCTCCTGCCCGACGTGCCCACCACCGCGGAGCTGGGGCATCCGAGCGTCGCCTTCACGAGCTGGACCGCCCTGTTCGCGCCCGCCGGCACCCCTGAGCCCATCGTCCAGCAGCTCTACCGCACCACCAAGGCGGTGCTGGCCGAGCCGGAGGTGCGCAAGGCCCTCTCCGACGTGGGCGCGAGCCCGGTGGGCTCCACCCCGGATGAGCTGCGCGTGTTCGTGGAATCCCAGGTCGCCACCTGGACCAAGGCCGCCCGCGACGCCAACATCTCCGAGAACTGAGCCCGGCCGGCGTCCGGCACCTCCTCGAAGCCCGTCCGCGCCGCGGTCGGGCTTCGCCCCCTCGCGGCAGGACAGTCCATGCGCTCAGCCATCCGGAACGGCCGCAATCTCGTGATCGGCCTGATCTACATCGCCTTCGGGCTGGCATTCCTGCTGCTCTCGCGCGCCTATCCCATGGGCACGCTCGCCAAGATGGGGCCGGGCTACCTGCCGGCGGCGCTGTCGCTCGTGCTCATTGCCGTGGGCGCGGCGTCGGTGGCGCTCTCCTTCACAGGCCCCGCGGAAGCGATGGCGCGGCTGAACCTGCGCGCCGCCGCCTTCGTGGTGGCGTCGGTGGCGGGCTTCGCCTTCCTGCTCGAGCGGGCCGGGCTCGTCATGGCGCTGGCCGTGCTGCTCGGCGTCAGCGGCGCGGCCAGCCGGGAGAGCCGGCCCGACCTCGCGACCCTCGCCGCCAGCGCCATCATCATCGTGCTGTGCGTGCTGGTGTTCGTGGTGGGGCTGGGCCTGCCCATGCCGCTCGTCGGCAGATGGTTCCGCTGATCGCCCGGAGGGCACCCCTTGGATCTCCTGTCCCACCTCGCGCTCGGCTTCTCGACGGCGGTCTCGCTCGACAATCTCATCTATTGCTTCGTGGGCGTCACCCTGGGCACGCTCATCGGTGTGCTGCCGGGGCTCGGGCCGGTGCCCACCATCGCCATGCTGCTGCCGCTCACCTACGGCATGCGGCCGGACACGGCGCTCATCATGCTCGCCGGCATCTTCTACGGTGCGCAGTATGGCGGCTCCACCTCAGCCATCCTGGTGAATCTGCCCGGGGAATCGTCTTCCGTCATCACGGCGGTGGAGGGCCACCAGCTCGCCCGCCAGGGCAAGGCCGGCAAGGCGCTGGCAGTGGCGGCCATCGCCTCGTTCGTGGCCGGCACCATCGCCACCGTGCTCATCGCCCTGTTCGCGCCGCCGCTGGCGGAGATCGCCATCCATTTCGGCGCCCCGGAGTATTTCTCGCTCATGCTGTGCGGCCTGGTGGCGGCGGTGCTGCTCGCCAACGGCTCGCTGCTGCACGGCTTCGGCATGATGGTGCTGGGCCTGCTGCTGGGGCTGGTCGGCACCGACGTGAACTCCGGCGCCCAGCGCTTCACCTTCCAGGTGAGCGAGCTTGCCGACGGCATCGGCTTCGTGGTGGTCGCCATGGGCCTGTTCGGCCTCGGCGAGATCATGGCTAATCTCGACCACGTGGAGGCCCCCACTGCGCCGCCCCACCGGGTGGGTGGGCTGTGGCTCGACCGCGACGATGTCAGGCGCAGCATCGGCCCCACCCTGCGCGGCACCCTGTTCGGCTCCCTGCTCGGCGTGCTGCCGGGGGGCGGGGCGCTGCTTTCGTCCTTCGCGGCCTATTCGGTGGAGAAGAAGATCTCCCCCAATCGCGGCCGGTTCGGCCATGGCGCGCTGGAAGGGGTGGCCGCGCCGGAGAGCGCCAACAACGCCGGCGCGCAGACCTCCTTCATCCCCATGCTGACCCTGGGCATCCCCTCCAACCCGGTCATGGCGCTCATGATCAGCGCCATGATGATCCAGGGCATCCAGCCCGGCCCCTCCATGATGGTGGACCAGCCCGAGCTGTTCTGGGGCGTCATCGCCTCCATGTGGATCGGCAACGTGATGCTGCTGATCCTGAACCTGCCCCTGATCGGGCTGTGGGTGAAGGTGGTGGCGGTGCCCTACCGGCGGCTCTACCCGGCGGTGCTCATGCTGTGCGCGGTGGGCGTGTTCAGCCTCTCCGGCAGCACCTTCGACATCTACATGATGACCGCCTTCGGCGTGCTCGGATACGTCTTCGCCAAGCTGAGGCTGGAGGCGGCGCCGCTGCTGCTCGGCCTGCTGCTGGGGCCTATGATGGAAGAATACCTGCGCCGGGCTCTGCTGCTGTCCGGGGGAGACGTGAGCATCTTCCTCACCCGCCCCGCGAGCGCGGCTCTGCTGCTGGTGGCTGCGGCGGGCACCGTCGTCGTCATGCTGCCGGCCATCCGCCGCACCCGCAGCGAGGCCTTCGCGGAATAGGCCGGAAGAGCGGGCGCTTCAGGGCGACCCGGTGAGCGGAGGGCAAGGGCATCGCGCAGAGCGGCGCGGCAATATCAGCCGGAACTCGATCTGGATGCGTAACCAGAAGGCGCGTCGGTCAAGATACATGGGACACAAGTACAGCCGCGGGGGCGACGGCCCGCGACGCGCCAAAGGTGAGCCACGCCTTCGGATTGAACGTGGATCCTCGCGCCTCTCGATTTCGCCAGAACGCCCTGAACTGTGCATTCAGTTACATTCGTATGATGTGAATGTCTTGGATCTGGGATATGGCACGGGGGCCTGGCTCGGAACATGGGCCGAGACCTGTGGAGTTTCGTCGTGGCCGAGACCTCTTCCATCGCTATCCCGACCGGGCCGGCACCGGCTGGAAATCTACGCGAGATGGTGCGCCAGTTTACGCCCAACTGGTTCGGCGCCACCATGGGGACAGGGGTGCTCGCCCTGGCCCTCAACCAATTCCCGATGAACGTTCCTGGCCTCCACGAGCTGGCGCGCGCCCTCTGGTTCATGAACATCGCGCTCTTTCTCCTGCTCAGCTGCATGTACACGGCGCGCTGGGTCTTCTTCTTCCACGAGGCGAAGCGCATCTTCCAACACCCCGTGGTGTCCATGTTCTTCGGCGCCATTCCCATGGGCCTTGCCACCATCATCAATGGCTTCCTCGCCTTCGGCATTCCCATGTGGGGCGAGGCGGCTCTCGGCATCGCCCATGGGCTGTGGTGGCTGGATGTGATCATGGCCATCGCCTGCGGCTTGCTCATCCCCTTCCTCATGTTCACGCGCCAGGAGCACAGCCTGGAGAAGATGACGGCAGTCTGGCTGCTGCCGATCGTGGCGTCCGAGGTGGCGGCTGCGTCCGGCGCGCTTCTCGTGCCGCTTCTGGATCCCGCTGAAGGCTACGCAATTCAAATCATCTGCTATGCCCTGTGGGCCTTTTCCGTGCCCATCGCCATGAGCATCCTGGTGATCCTTCTGTTGCGCCTGATCCTCTACAAACTGCCCACGCGTGACATGGCGGCTTCTTCCTGGCTGGCGCTCGGCCCCATTGGCACGGGCGCGCTCGGTCTTCTTCTGCTGGGAGGCAACGGGCCGGCGCTCTTCGCGGCCAGGGACGTGCCGATCCTGGGGGAGGTCGGGCTCGGCATCGGCATCATCGGCGGAACCATCCTGTGGGGCTATGGCGCCTGGTGGCTGATGCTCGCGATCCTGAAGACGCTGCGCTACACGCGGGAGGGCATGCCGTTCAACATCGGCTGGTGGGCCTTCACCTTCCCGCTCGGCGTCTATTCGCTTGCGACCCTCGCGCTGGCGCGGGCCACCCATCTCGTCTTCTTCCATGTGGCGGGCGGCGTCCTTATCGTCTGTCTGGCGGGGTTCTGGCTGCTGGTGATGTCCCGCACGCTCCATGGCGCATGGCGCGGCTATCTCTTCTTCTCGCCCTGCCTCGTCTCCGGCATCGCGCCCATCGAGCTGCAGCCGAAAATGGCTTCCGCGCAGGACGCATCGGCTCCCGACAGGCCGAACTAACGCCGGCGCCCAGTAATCTGGATCGAGGCGCTTCACTGAACCCGCCCTGGGTGGCCGATGGCTGCAAGTCCCAGGGCTGCGGAGCCATGACGGGCGAGGCGGCAAACACACAGCCTCCGGGGTGCGCGAGCGGGCGGCGCAGACGGTGCCGGATCACACGCAGAACGGGGCGGGCCGATCTGCACGGTTCTGCCGATTGCCCCGTTAGCCGCTCATCCTCGTGTGGCCCGGAGGACTGAGGTGGCCTCCAGGTCTTATCCAGCGTTGAGTTTGTGCCGGCGTTTGGAAGTTGCGTCGTCGGCCGAGGGCGGGATCAGGCTGCTGAACTGCCGGCGAGGAGCATGGCGCCCGCCCGGGGGCGAGGGTCCAAGGTCGATCGATACATCTCGACGGAAGCGGGCGTGGCGGGGAGGGGAATAGCCGTCAGGGCCAAAAAAAGGCGGGGGCGGCTCCGGCCGCCGTGCATCCGGCAGTTTCCTCGCGCTCAAGCCATCCGCGCGGTGTTTCCACCTGGAGAGGCGGGAGCATAGCCGAAAGATTGCCTTGGGGATTGGGAGCGGGCGCGCTGTTTGTCTGTAAAGACATGGCTGAATCTGATATCCGGCGAATTGTGGCAAAACTGCAGCCCGCTTCCGAGCCGAGGACCCATGCGCCTTTTCCCCATCGCGCTGTGCCAGCCGTCCTCTCGTGCTGCCAGGACCCGTGTCGCAGGCATCCTCCTCGTCACGACGGCCCTCGTCGCCATCGGATCGTCCGTGGCCTGGGCTGATGGTGGGGCGGGTGGTGACGCCGGCAGCCATAAACTGGGTGGCGCGGGTGGCAAGGGCTATAAGGGAGAGGACGGCAAGGCGGCGAAATCGCGCTTCGAGGAGCCGAACGGCGGCGGCGGTGGTGGTGGCGCCGGGGGCGGGCAGGGCGGCGTCGGCGGAACAAGCTGCATCACGACGCCCCACTGCCCCAGCTATGGCGGCAATGGCGGTGCCGGAGGGGAGAATGGAAACGGCCTCGGCAGCGCAACCCTTTCCAATGGCGGCGCCCTGAGCGGCGGCGATGGCAGCGCCGGCGGCGATGCCGTTAATTTCGATGAGGCCAGCAGCGGTGGCGGTGGCGGCGCGGGCGGCTATGGTGCCATCGGCACCGGGAGCGGGGCCAGCACGAACAGCGGCGCCATCAGCGCGGGAGCGGGTGGCAGCGGTGGAGACAGTTCCGGCGGCAGCCTGATCCACACCCGTCTCTCGAATGGTGGCGGGGGTGGAGACGGCGGCGTCGGCGTGTATTTCACCAGCGCCGGGAATACGCTCACGAACTCCGGCAGCATCACGGCTGGCGCCGGTGGCGCTGGCGGCGCCGGCGGTGGCGCGAACACCGGTGGCGGCGACGGTGGAAGCGGTGGCATCGGCCTGTGGTTCGCCGTGCGCGGCAACACCATCGTGAATTCCGGCTCGATCACCGGCGGCAGCGGCGCGGCGGGCGGAGACGGGGGCAGCGCCCTCGGGCATTTCCAAGGCCCCTCGGGCGCGCCCGGCACGGGCGGAGCGGGCATAACCGGCGGCGACCTCACGGTCATCAACAGCGGAACGATCACCGGTGGCCTCTCAGGCGATGGGGTGACACGGGTCAATGCCATCACCTTTGGTGACGGCGTGAATATCCTGGAGATCCAGCCCGGCTCCACCATCGTCGGCAATGTGGTGGCGGGGGGTGAAGCCCGGCTGCGCCTGGGCGGGGCCGGCGCCGGGACCTTCGACGTCTCTGCGGTCGGAAGCAGCGCGCAATATCAGGGCTTCGGCTTCTTCGAGAAGGTGGGCTCCAGCCTCTGGACGCTCACGGGCACGAGCGCGCTCGCCATGCCATGGACCATCAGCGGCGGCACGCTGGCCATCGCGACATATGCCAGCCTGGGAGATCCTTCCGGCGCGCTCACTGTGAACGGCGGGACACTGCAGTTCAACGCCGCGATGACGCTTCAGAATGCCATCACCATCGGCGCCTCCGGCGGCCGGTTCGACACCAACGGCAACGGTGTCATGCTGACTTCGGTAGTGTCCGGCACCGGGGGGCTCGTGAAGGAGGGGGAGCAGGTGCTCGTCCTCGCCGCGGGCGGCACCTACACCGGCGGCACCAATGTGCTCGCCGGCACGCTCGCTCTGGCCGGCTCCGCGGGGCTCGCGGCAGGCGGCGACCTGACGGTCGGGCGCGGCGCGGTCCTCGACATTTCCGCCATGAGCGCGGGGCTCACGGCCGGGAGTTTGGCGGGCGAAGGCGCGGTCAGCCTGGGTGGCAACGCGCTCACCATCGATACGGCGGGCTTCTGGGGCTTTGGCGGCACGATCGCCGATGGCGGCCTCAGCGGCGGTACGGGCGGCGCGCTTGTCAAGCAGGGCACCGGCCGGCTGACGCTCAGCGGCGCCAGCACCTTTAGCGGCGGCACCACCATTGCCGCGGGAACGCTCGCGCTCACGGGCGGCGGCGCGCTCGCCGCGGGCGGGGCGCTGAGCGTCGCCAGCGGCGCGGCCTTCGACATCAGCGGCCTTGCCGGCGGTGGAACGGTCATCGGCGATCTTTCCGGCGCCGGCGCGGTGCGGCTCGGCGGCAAGGCGATGACCGTGGGCACCGCCGACAGCACCGTGTTCTCGGGCGAGATCACCAATGGCGGCACGGCCGGTGGCACGGGCGGCGCGCTCGTGAAGCAGGGCAGCGGCACGCTCGTGCTTTCCGGCGCCAACATCTATGACGGCGGCACCACGCTTTCGGCCGGCACGCTGCAGATCGGCGCCGGCGGCACCAGTGGCTCGATTCTCGGCAGCGTCGCGACCGGCGCGGGCACGACGCTGGCCTTCAATCGGGCGGATGTCTTTACTTTCTGGGGTGCGGCTTCCGGCGCCGGCGCGCTGGTCCAGCAAGGTGCGGGAACCCTCGTGCTGCGGGGCGCAAACACCTACACCGGAGGCACCACGGTGGCCGCCGGCACGCTGCAGGTGGGCGCGGGGGATGCCGGGGGCTCCATCGTCGGCGACGTGGCCGTCGCCGCAGGCGCGACCCTCGCCTTCAATCGCACCGGCACCGTGGTGTTCGATGGCGTGATTTCCGGCGCGGGTGCCCTGGCGCAGCTGGGGCCGGGCACTCTGGAGCTGAGCGCCGGAGGCACCTACACGGGTGCCACCACCGTTTCCGCCGGCACGCTGGCCCTTTATGGCGCCACGCTCGCCAGCTCCGCGGTGGCGGTGGGCAGCGGCGCGACGCTGACGGGGTTCGGCACCATCGCGGGCACCGTCTCGGTGGCCGGCGGCGGCATGCTGTCCGGCGGTGTCACCGGCCGGGACAATCCGGCTGGCATCGCGCTCGCGGCGGGCGGGCTCACCCTGGCGCCGGGTGCCGTTTCGGTGCTCACCCTTGGGGGCAGCGCGAATGTGGGCGTTGCGGAGGTGTTGGGAAACCTCTCCCTGGGTGGCACGCTCAATGTCGATGGCCTGCCGGCCTATGGCGCCGGCATCTATCGCGGCTTCAGCTACGGCGGCAGTCTCGCAGGCAGCGTGGCGCTGGGGATGACCCCGGCGGGCTACACGGCATCCATCGACACTTCCACCGCCGGCCAGGTCAATGTGGTGCTCAGGGATGCGAGCCCCTTCCAGTTCTGGACCGCGAGCGGCGGCGCGCTGGGCGGGTCCGGTACCTGGACGGCTTCCAGCCTCACCTGGGCGGAAGCCGCCTACGGCATCGTAAACCCCTGGGGCGGGGAGACCGGCGTTTTCACCGGCACCGCGGGCACCGTCACCATTTCGGGTGGCCAGTCCTTCGGCAAGATCGAGTTCGTGACCGACGGCTATGTGCTCAATGCGGACGCTGGCGTTTCCGGGTCCGGCCTGGTCATCGGCGGCGGCAGCCGGCTCTGGGTGGAAGGGCACGATGTGACCGCCACCATCAACGCTCCCATCTCGGGGGCGGACGGGCTGGAGAAGATCGGCGCGGGAACGCTGGTGCTCAACGGCATCAACGACTTTTCCGGCGGCCTGCGGATCAGCGGCGGGCGGGTCGCGGTGAGCAGCGATGGCGCGCTGGGGGCCGCCGGGGGGGGGCTCACGCTCGCGGGCGGTGGGCTCACCGCCAGCGCCTCCTTCGATATCGCACGGAATGTTGCCCTGAGCGGCCTCGGTGTTCTGAGCGCGGCGGCAGGGCAGGCGCTCGGCGTGTCCGGCACCGTTTCCGGCAGCGGAAACCTGCGCATCGAGGGCGAGGGCATGGTCACGCTGAGCGGCGCCAATACCTATGGGGGCGCCACCCAGATCGCGGCGGGCACTCTGCTCGTCACCGGCGGCGGCGCCATTCCCGATCTGTCCGCCGTCACCATCGAGGCGGCCGGCACGCTCGCGCTCGGCGCTTCGGAGACCATCGGCTCGCTCCAGGGCGCCGGGCGCGTGGACCTCTCCTCTTATGTGCTCACCACCGGGGGAGACGGGAGTTCAACCACGTTTGCCGGCGCCATCTCCGGTGCCGGCGGCCTCGTGAAGGCCGGCGCCGGCACCATGATCCTCACGGGGGCGAGCACGTTCACCGGCGGCACCACCATCAGCGGGGGTACCCTGATGCTCGGTGACGGCGGCAGCTCCGGCAGCCTTGCGGGGAACGTGACGAACAATGGCGTGCTCGCCTTCAACCATGCACGGGACGAGAGCTTCGATGGCGCCATTTCCGGCACCGGCAGCCTCGTGCAGATGGGGACGGGGACGCTGACCCTTGCCGGGGCGAATTCCTATGCCGGCGGCACGCGGGTTCTCGCGGGCGGTATCGTGCAGGTGGCGGCGGATGCAAACCTCGGCGCCGCCGCAGGCGGCGTGGCCCTGGAGGGCGGGACGCTCTCCGCGTCCGCGAGCTTTTCGAGCGCGCGGACGGTGGAGCTTGCCGGCGGTGGCACGCTCGCGGTCGCGGGCGGGCAGGTGCTCTCCCTCTCCGGCGCCATTTCCGGCAGCGGCGGGCTGACCAAGACCGGCGAGGGCACCTTGACCCTCGCCGGCAGTAATAGCTACGCGGGCGGCACCACCATCGCGGCCGGCACGCTGCAGGTCGGCGATGGGGGCGTCAGCGGGTGGGTTTCCGGCGACATCGTGGACAATGGCGCCTTGGTGTTCAACCGTGCGGACACGGTGAGCTTCTCCAGCACCGTCTCCGGCAGCGGCGTGGTGCGGCAGGTCGGCAGCGGCACGCTGGTGCTGCT
>NZ_JBAFWH010000031.1:0-19582 GCF_043195015.1 Xanthobacter sediminis
TGGTCTTATGTGCAGTTGAACATAAGACCGACGCCGCCACCGGCGAGCATGGCGACATCCTCGATGTCATTCGCGAAGCCATGAACCTCGTCGACTTCCGGGACGTGGCCGAGGAGGCCAAGTCCTTCCTCGCTCTGCAGCGATGCGAGCCAGATCCTCGTCACCATCGTGCTGCCGGCGGAATACGCCATCGACCCGACCGGCATCGGCCGCATGCTGGGGCTCGCCGAGATGGGCGAGATCAAGGCTCAGCTTGCCGAAGAGGCGCAGAAGGACCGCGCGGCGGGCCAGCAGGGGGCGGCTCCCGTTGCCGCTCCCACCCCGGACCGGCGCTCCGGCCTCCTCGACCGGATCTTTGCCGAACTCCTGATCGGCCCTGCGGCGGCCGAGACCACGCCGGCACGCCGGAGCGACGAGATGTCCATCACGCTGAAGCCCGGCGAAGGTGCCGAGGTGAAGATGGTGATGGCGCAGGGTGCAAAGGTGAACTTTTCCTGGACCGTCAATGGGGCCGTCGTGAACTACGACCTCCATGGCGACGGCGGGGGGAAGGAGGCCAGCTACCAGAAGGGCCGCGGAGTGCCGGGTGCTGAGGGGGTACTGGAAGCAGCCTTCGACGGCAACCACGGTTGGTTCTGGCGCAAACGCGGTACTGCGGACGTGACCGTGACCCTGCGCACCAGCGGAAGCTACGCCGAGATCAAGCGGGCGCTCTGACCGGAGGGTGGAAAATGGGGCTCCGTTTGGAAAGCAGAGCTGTCAATCGGCGTGGAAACCTGACCCCCTATCGGCGCCGAATGTTGACCCCTGTCTGGGGCATTGACCCCACTGCCGCGGAGCGTTGGTTTGGCGCAGCGGCAGTTGGGTCAATGGTTACGGAGGTCAGGCGCGGTTCTTGAAGCGCCAGCTCTCGTTTCCGGTCTCGACGATGTCGCAGTGGTGGGTGAGGCGATCGAGGAGCGCCGTGGTCATCTTGGGGTCGTTGAAGACGCTCGGCCACTCGCCGAAGGCGAGGTTCGTGGTGACGATGACCGAGGTCTGCTCGTAGAGCCGGCTGACGAGGTGGAACAGGAGCTGGCCGCCGGACTGGGCGAAGGGCAGGTAGCCGAGCTCGTCGAGGACGATGAAGTCCTTGCGGGAGAGATAATCGGCCAATTGTTGCGTTCTTTGCGGGCCCTGGCGGCCGGATCGAGCCTCGGCTTCCAGCTTGTTGACGAGGTCGACCACGTTGAAGAAGCGGCCGCGGGCACCCGAGCGGATGCAGGCCCGGGCAATGGCGATGGCCAGATGGGTCTTGCCGGTTCCGGTGCCCCCGATCAGCACCACGTTGCGCTGGTGGGCGAGGAAGTTGCCGCCGGCGAGGTCGCGCACCAGGGTCTCGTTGATAGGGGTGTCGTCGAACACGAAGTCGTCGATGTCCTTGGCCAGGGGCAGCTTGGCGATGGTGATCTGGTACTTGATCGAGCGGGCCTGCTTCTCGGATATCTCCGCCGACAAAAGGTCGCCGCACAGTCAAGCCTGCGCAGACTGCGTAAACTTGTCTGCGTGCGCTGCGGCTCATGCTGGCGTTTGACGGCGGTGGCGATGATCTCGTCGTAGGCGGCCTTCATGCCATAGAGCTTGAGCTCGCCCATGGCCTCGAGGATCTGGGAACGCTCCATCATGGGGATCTCCTGAGCAGGTCGTATCGTGAGCAGTCGGCGCTCGGGGTGTGGCGGAGGCGCAAGGCGTCGGGCGTGACGATGGTGACGGGGGCTGCAGGCTCCCGGCGTCGGGCGAGGATGTTGAGGATCACGTCGCATAGCAGGTGCGCTTGCGCAGCCTGCGTAGACTTGGCTGCGAGTGGACGCCCTGGTGCAGGGCTTCGGCGCACGCTGCATCGACCGCGGGCAGCCCGTCGCTCAGCACGCTGGTGAGGATGTCCACCATCTGCCGGTCGCCGTCGGTGGCACCGGCGAGCTTGCGCCGGACGCGATCGAGGCTGGTGGGCAGAACCCAGTCCTTGAACGGAGCGCCGTTCCTGAGGGCGCCGGGCTTGCGCGCCAGGACCGGCACATAGTGCCAGGGATCGAAGATGGTCTGGTCCCGGCCGAAGCAGCGCAGGTGGGAGCCGACCGGCCGCCCATCCTGGCGCAGCTCGATCCGCTCCGCATAGGCCCCGACCTCGACCGGGCGCCCCACGGTGCTGGCACAGACCGAGTAGCGGTTGTTATCGAAGCGGACCAGGCAGGTCTTCGATACGGAGGCCGGGACGGCGTGGAAGCCGTCGAACCGCCCGGCATAGGGCACCAGGGCCGGGCGCTCGGCCTCGAACGCCTGCCAGATGGTCTCCTCCCGCCGCTCGGGGTGCGGATGGCCCTTGGCGTAGGCGATGCACTGGTCCAGCAGCCAGACGTTCAGCTCGCGCGCAGTCAAGCGGGCGCAGACTGCGTAAACTTGTCTGCGTGCTCTTCACCCGGAGCCGGGGGGTGAAGAAGCGTTCCCGCACCAGCCCGACCTGGTTCTCCACCTGCCCCTTCTCCCAGCCGGACGCCGGGGTGCAGGCAACGGGATCGACCAGGTAGTGGCTGCACATCTGCAGGAAGCGGCGATTATAAGCCCGCTCCTTGCCCACGGGGTCCCCATCGCGCCAGCGCGATGGGGTTGGCCCACGAAGATCGCATCGACCGCGGTCTTCATGTTGTCGTAGATGCCGCGCGTGCAGCAGCCCTTGAAGAAGGCGAAGGCCCGATCGTGGGCGTCGAACACCATCTCCTGGGTCTCGCGCGGATAGGCCCGCACGAACAGCATCCGCGAATGGCACAGCCGCACATGGGCGACGCGCACCGACACCGTGGTGCCGTTGATCAGGACGATCTCGTGGCTCCAGTCGAACGGGTCAGCCTCGCCGGGCGCGAAGCTCAGGGGCACGTAGGCCGCAGCCGTCATCGTCGCCTGCGCCCGCCGCCAGCCCTTGGCATAGCGGCGTAGCGCATCGTAGCTGCCCTCATACCCTTGGCTGCGCAGCTCATCGAAGATGCGGATCAGCGTCAGCCGCTCCCGCGCCGGCTTCCCTTCGTTGCCGGCGAGCAGCCTATCCAGGGCCTCCCGCCAGGGCCCGATCCGCGGCAGCGGCTGCACCTCCCGCTCGGTGCTGAATGCCGTCGCCCCGGTCCGCAGCACCTTGCGCACCGTGTTCCGCGAAACGTGCAGCTCCCGCACGATCTCCTTGATGGACTTGCCGCGCACGAAATGCTCGCGCCGGATCCGTGCAATCGTATCCACGCCCTTCATCCCCAGCCCGCCCGTCGCAACAAAACGACGGACCATGAGCCAAGAGGGGGGTCAAAATTACACGCCGATCCCCCTCACAACGGGGTCAATCTTCCATGCCGAAACACACCCTCCGGCCGGCATCGGATGATGTCTGCGCAGCGCCTTGGCGGCGCTTTCAGGGGAGGAGCACATGCCAAATGTTCATGTCCTCGCGATCGACCTAGGCCGTGTGGACGGATTTGGCGGCGGCGCAGCGGAGGGGGATTCCCTTCCTGCTGTTTCGGTGATTCATAGCGGGTCGGCTTTTTGGCGAGGTCGACCATGCTGACGCGGATGACGGACGAGGATTGGGCGGTGGCGCTGGATGTGTTCCGCGCCTGCCGCTCGCGGCGGGGCGACAAGGGGCGCGACCATCGCAAGTTCCTCGAGGCCATGCACTATTTCACCGTGCACAACATCTCCTGGCGCGCCCTGCCGGCCGAGTTCGGGTCCTGGAACAGCGTCTGGAAGCGGTTCTGGCGGCTGCGCCAGGCCGGCGTGTTCGATCTGTTCTTCGAGGCCCTGGCATCGCTCAGCCGCACGGCCCATCTGGTCCAGATGTTCGATTCCACCGTGGTGCGCGCCCATGTCTCCGCTGCCGGAGCAAAAGGGGGCAGCAGGGCCACGCCCTCGGGCGCTCGCGCGGCGGCTTCTCCACAAAGATCCACCTCAAGAGCGACTTCGACGGCCACCCGCTCGCCTTCCACCTAACCGGCGGCGAGGTGGGCGACAGCCCGCTGTTCAAGCTGCTGCTGGATCTGGGTCCCGATGTGAAGCCCCGTGCGGCGCTCGCCGACAAGGGCTATGACGCCAAGGCCAACCGGGCGCTGGCCCGAGCGCACGGCATCGCGCCCGCCATCCCGTTCAAATCCAACGCCAAGGACCCGCCGGCCTTCTTCCCGAAGGCGCTCTACAGGGGCCGCGCCCGCATCGAGCAATGCTTCGGAAAACTCAAACGCTTCAAGCGTGTCGCCCTGCGCTGCGAGAAGACAGAGCGCGGCTTCGCCGCAATCGTCGCCCTCGCTTTCAGCTTCATCCTCATCAAATCCGTCCACACCGCCTAGCCAAGCGGAGCTTCCAGATCTGTGGCACGGGGCGGGGCGGTTCTGTTCAACCGGACGGTGTCTCGCGCGAAACTGATCCAGTTGTTGAATGCGCATCCATCGGCGAGGTCCCTGGCGATCCTTCGAGGCCGTCGAATTCGCGAGGTTGACCTTGGTCGACTGGTTCAACCATCGCCGGCTACTGGAGCCCATCGGCAACATCCCGCCGGCCGAAGCCGAGGAACGCTACTACGCTCTGCTCGACGAGCAGAAACGCGCGGCCTGACTCACACCAAACAGCTCCGCTGAATCCGCGGCGGTTCACGCCCGCCTTCCTCTCCCGGACCTAAGGCGGGACAATCACGCGGCGGCGATCTCCTGCCTGACGGTGCGCCCGAGGGACATGACATAGTCCACTTGGATCGACCGCAGCTCGTCGACGTCCACGGTGAAGGGATCGCGGTCGAGGGCGATGATGTCGGCGTACTTGCCGGGCGCCAATGAGCCGCGCACATCGTCCTCGCCCATGGTGACGGCCGCATCCAGCGTGTGCATGCGCAAGGCCTCCTCCAGAGTGATGGCCTCGTGAGGATCGATGAAGGCGCCTGAATAGGTCTGACGCTTCAAGCAGTTCCAGATGGAGAAGAAGGGATTGGTGGCCTCCCGCTCGGAGCCGATCCACACGTCTGAGCTGCCGGAGAGGCGCCAGCCCTGGTCAAGCAGGGTGCGGAACGGGAAGCGGCCGCGGGTGCCGTATTCGCCCAGATAGTCCTCGAAATATTCGCCGAAAGTGTAGATGAAGACCGGCTGCGGCACCGGCAGCACGCCGGCTTCGGCCCACAGGTCGGCGGTGCGCGCGCGGGGCATCAGATTGCCGGCATGCTCGATGCGCATGCGGGTGCGGCCGGAGGTGGCGCCGCCCATCTTGATGACCGTCTCGCTGAGCCAGTCCTGGGCTCGATCGCCGTTGGCATGGACCGATAATTGCAGCCCCCGCTCCTGGCTGAGGCGGTAGGCACGACGGAAGAAATACTTCTGAAAGGCGATGGAGCCCGAGAAGCCGGGGTGCCCCACATAGCAGCAGTTCACGGCCGCAGAGCGGGCGGAGAAGCCACCGTCAGAAAATAGCTTGATGCCTTGCACCCGCAACTGCCGCTCGGAGGCGCCAAGATGGAAATGGTCCTGCCAATTCAGGGCCTTGTCCAGCTCCAGCATGCCCGGCGCCCATAGATAGAGCCGCATGGAGAGCGGCAGCCGGCCGTCGGTGGCGAGGTCGTCGAGGCACTGCGTGCCGAGCACGGTCTCGGAAATCTCACCGATGGTGGTGACGCCGTAGCGGGTGAAATAGGAGTTCAGCCCCTCGTCCAGCGCCTGGGCCAATGTCTCGTGGGTCAGTTGTGGCAGAGGCAGGATAGTATCCATCTCCTTCACCACGCCGGTGGGATTGCCGTCGGCGTCGCGCTCCACGAACGGCGGGCCGGTGATGGAGAAGGCCGGCGCCACATAGTCCCGATCGATCTTCGCCACCTCCAGCGCCTTGGTATTGAGCACCGTGATGTGCCCCCCGGCCCTGAGCGCCACAGGCCGGTCCCGGCTCACCCGATCCAGCTCGGCGCGGGTAGGCAGGCGCCCCTCCTTCAGCTTGCGATCGAAGAACAGGTTCGCCTGGCCGACGATCCAGGGGGTAACATCCGCAGGCACACATTGGCTGGTCAGGGCATCGAGAACGTCCTCGATGGTCCCGCATTCGGGGGCGCGGCAATCGACGGTATTGTGGCCGGTGCGGCACACCACCTCGGCGTGGGCATGCACGTCCACGAAGCCCGGCATCAGCGTGCGCGCGCCGAGGTCGATGACCTCGGCCCCGGCAGCGGCGTGCTCGGCCGCGTCGGCGCGCCGGATCAGGCGAATGATGCGCTCGCCACGGACCACCACGCCATCCCAGCCTGCGTCTGCGCCCGGCTGCATGGTGAGGACCCGCCCGCCAAGCAGGACGATGTCGCGGGGGGATGGGGAGGATATGGACATGGTGCCTCTTGAAGTCTTCTGGATGCTGGCGCACCGCCGGACAGAGCCCGGCGGCGCGAAAGAGTCACGGCTTCTTGACGAGCGGACAGCGGGATTCCGACAGCTTCAGGAACGCCTCATCGCCAGGGATGGTCGCGATGAGCTTGTAATAATCCCATGGATATTTGGATTCTTCGGGCGTCTTCACCTGGAACAGGTAGAGATCGCGGATCATACGCCCGTCCTCGCGGATATGACCGTTCTTCACGAAGAAGTCGTTGATGGGCATTTCCTTCATTTTGGCCATGACCGCGGAGGCCTCGTCGGTGCCTGCGGCCTCGATGGCTTTCAGGTAATGCATTGTGGTGGAATAGACGCCGGCCTGGGACATATTTGGCATTTTCTGCATCTTCTCGAAGTAGCGCTTGGAGAAGGCGCGGGTCTCCTCGTTCATGTCCCAGTAGAACGCGGAGGTGAGCAGCATGCCCTGCGCCGTCTTGAGCCCCAGAGCATTGATCTCGTTGATGTAGACAAGGAGCCCCACCAGCTTCTGGCCGTTCTGACCCATGCCGAACTCGGACGCCTGCTTAATGGCGTTGGCGGTGTCGGCACCGGCGGTGGCGAAGGCGATCACGTCCGCACCGGAGCTCTGGGCCTGCAGCAGGAAGGAGGAATAGTCGAGAGCGCCGAGCGGCACCCGGACCGAGCCGAGCACCTTCCCGCCACTGGCCTTCACGGTATTGGCAGCGTCGCGTTCAAAGTCGTGGCCGAAGGCGTAGTCCACCGTCACGAAGTACCAGTTCTTGCCCCCGCGCTCCACCACCGCCTTGGCCGTGGAATTGGCCAGCGCATAGGTGTCGTACACGTAATGGACGGTATTGGCGTTGCAGTCCTCGTTTGTAAAACGCGGCGAGCCGGAGATGTTGATGACGAGGATCTTGTTTTTTTCCTTCGCCAGGGCGCTCACGGCAAGGCCGGCGGAGGACATGTTGCTGTCCACGATGGCATCGACGCCATCCTTGTCGAACCACTCGCGGGCGCGGGACACTGCGATGTCCACCTTGTTCTGCATGTCGGTGAAGACCACCTCCACCGGCTTGCCGAGCACCTTGCCGCCGAAATCCTCCACCGCCATCCGCGCGGCGGTGACGGACCCAAGGCCCGCCACCTCGGAATAATTGCCCGACATGTCCATGAGCAGGCCGATCTTGACCTTGTCATCGGAAACGGCGCCGGGAGCGGCTGTTTTCTGCGTCGTCTGCGCCAAAGCGGGGGCCGCGGCGCAGAAGATGCCGGCGGCGAGCACCAGTCCTTTCAAAGTCGTCGTCATGGTTACGGTTCCCCTCTCGTTATCCGCTAAATCAGGCGGCGCGGGCGTCGGGTTCGTCCGCGGCTAAAGCGTCGGACGCCTCGGCCCCGGTGACGACCGGCACCACCTCGAAGCTGCACAGGTCGGCCCAGCGCGCGACCCAGCGCTGGATCAGCGTCACGTCCTCGCACTCGAACACCTGGAACGACCGCGTGAGGTCCGCCGTGGCCCAGGAGGACTTGAAGGTCATCCCCTCGGGGATCAGCCGCCCGTCCTCGCGCATGCGCCGGTAGACGGCCGCGCCATCCTGATTGCGAAAGCCGGTGATGATCATGAAGTGCATGGCAGGTCCTCTCGGATTCAACGCTTGTTCCGGCGCGCGAACCGGTATTCGATCTCGCCGACGATGCCGCGCCGGAACAGCATCACGCAGGCAACGAAGCAGGCCCCGATGAGCACCGGGGCCGGGATGCTGGTGGCGCCCAGCTGGTGCTCCAGCACGGTAACAAGGGTGGCCCCCACCACCGGCCCGAGCAGCGTGCCGATGCCACCGAGCAGGGTCATCAGGATCACCTCGCCCGACATCTGCCAGGTCACGTCCACCAGGGTGGCGAGCTGGAAGGCGAGCGCCTTGGTGGCACCGGCGAGCCCGGCAAGGGCGGCCGACATGACGAAGGCGGTGAGCTTGTAGCGGTTCACCTCGTAGCCCAGCGAAATGGCGCGCGGCTCGTTCTCGCGGATCGCCTTCAGCACGTTGCCGAACGGCGAGTTGACCACACGCCAGATGAAGACGAGCCCCAGAACGAAGATCGTGGCGACGGTGTAATAGAGTGCCAGCGGCCGGGAGAGATCGACGAGGCCGAACAGATAGCCCTGCGGCACCTGCTGGATGCCGTCCTCACTATGGGTGAAGGGCGCCTGGAGAAAGACAAAATAGACCATCTGCGACAGCGCCAGCGTCACCATGGCGAAGTAGATACCCTGGCGGCGGATGGCGAGCATGCCCATGCCCAGCCCAAGCGCTGCGGCGAAGACAACGCCGGCCAACAGCCCCAACTCCGGCGGGAGGCCCCAGATTTTCACCGTGTGGGCGGTGATGTAGGCGGCGCCGCCGAAGAAAGCGGCGTGGCCGAAGGAGAGCAGGCCCGCATAGCCGAGCAGCAGGTTGAAGGCCGCCGCGAACAGCGCGAAGCACAGGATCTTGATCAGGAACGCCGGGTAGAGCACCAGCGGCGCCACCGCGAGCAGGGCCACTGCCGCCAGCACCCAGGTCCATCGCGGAACGGCGAGGGTGAAGGCAAGGCGCCGGGCAGGAGAAGGCACAAGCGTCATCTATTCAGGCCTCCCGTCCGAACAGGCCGGCGGGCCGCACCAACAGCACCGCGGCCATGACCACGAAGATCACGATGGAAGAGGCCTCCGGGTAGAACACCTTGGTGAGGCCTTCGAGCAGCCCCAGCGCATAGCCGGTGACGATGGCGCCGAGAATGGAGCCCATGCCGCCCACCACCACCACGGCGAACACGATGATGATGAGGTTCGTGCCCATGAGTGGGCTGACTTGGTAAATGGGCGCCGCCAGCACCCCCGCGAGCGCGGCAAGTCCCGCCCCGAGCATGTAGGTGAAGGTGAGCAGCCGCGGGACGTTGACGCCGAAAGTCTCCACCAGCCCGGCATTTTCCGTAGCCGCGCGCAGATAAGCGCCGAGCTTGGTGCGCTCGATGACGAGCCACACTGAAAGGCACGCCACCAGCGAGACCACCACCACGAAGCCGCGATAGATGGGCAGCACCATGAAGCCCAGATTCACGAAGCCAGTGAGGCTGGCGGGCACAGCATAGGGTCGCCCCGCAGCACCGAAGCCGTCGCGCATCAGCCCCTCGATCATCAAGGCGAGGCCGAAGGTGAGCAGCAAGCCATAGAGGTGGTCGAGGCCGTAGAGGTGGCGCAGAAAGAGCTTCTCGATGACGAACGCCGCCGCCGCCACTATGCTCGGAGCGAGCAGCAGCGACGGCCAGAAGCCGAAGCCGAACACTGACAATAGCAGATAGGCCGAGAAGGCGCCGAGCATGTACTGGGTGCCATGGGCAAAGTTGATGACCCGGAGCAGGCCGAAGATGACCGCCAGCCCAAGGCTGAGCATGGCGTAGAACGAGCCGTTGATGAGACCGATGAGAAGCTGGCCGAACAGCGCCTGCACCGGGATTCCGAAGAGGGTCGCCATGACCGCCTCACACGCCAAGATAGGATTGAAGGGAGGCGATGCGCACACTCGCGTCGCGGGTCGTCACCTGATCCACGATCCGGCCGTGCTCCATCACATAGAAGCGGTCGGCGAGCCGGCGGGCGAAGCGGAAATTCTGCTCCACCAGCAGGATGGTCATGCCCGCGGCCTTCAGTGCCCTGAGCACCTCGCCGATGCGCTGCACCACCACGGGGGCAAGGCCCTCGGTGGGCTCGTCGAGCAGCAGCAGCCGGGCGCCGTTGCGCAGCACCCGCGCCATGGCGAGCATCTGCTGCTCGCCGCCGGAAAGCTTGGTGCCGGGGCTCGAGGCGCGCTCCTCCAGGTTCGGGAACAGGCGGTAGATCTCCGTCAGGCTCATGCCGCCCTCCGCCAACACTGGCGGCAGCGTCAGGTTCTCCTTCACGGTGAGCGCAGCGAAGATCCCGCGCTCCTCCGGCACGTATGCGATACCGGCACGCGCTGCGGCATAAGCCGGCAGGCCGATGAGCTCACGGCCGTGCAGCCGGATCTCGCCGGTGCGGCGCTTCAGGAGCCCCGTGATGGCCCGCAGCGTCGTGGTCTTTCCGGCCCCGTTGCGGCCGATGAGGGTGACTGTCTCGCCCTCGGGCACCTCCAGGTCCACGCCGTGAAGCACATGGCTTTCGCCATACCAGCCGTTGAGGCCGCGTAGAGAGAGATGCGGCTCAGTCATCGGCCGGCTCGCTGCCGAGGTAGGCCTCGCGCACCCGCGGGTCGCGGCTCACCTCGTCATAATTGCCTTCGGCAAGGATCTCGCCGCGCGCCAGCACCGTGATGGTGTCGCACAATTGCGAGACCACGTTCAGATTGTGCTCCACCATGAGCACCGTGCGGTTCTGCGCCACACGGCGGATCAGGTCGGCGATGTGGCCCACGTCCTCATGTCCCATGCCGGCCATGGGCTCGTCCAGCAGCAGCATCTCCGGGTCCAGCGCGAGGGTCGTTGCCACCTCAAGCGCCCGCTTGCGGCCGTAGGACAGCTCGGCCGCCGTCACATGGGCGTGGTCGGCGAGCTGCACCGCGTCGAGCAGCTCCATGGCGCGGGCGTTGAGGGTGTCGAGCGCCGTCACCGAGCGCCACCACTGGGTGGCGAGATAACGCGGTCGCTGGAGCGCCACCCTCACATTGTCGAGCAGCGTCAGGTGCGGGAATACAGCGGAGATCTGGAACGAGCGCACCAGCCCCATCCGCGCCACCCGCGCCGCGCCGGCCCGGGTGATGTCCTCGCCGCGGTAGATGATCCGGCCCCGGGTCGGCTGGAGGAACTTGGTCAGCAGGTTGAAGACAGTGGTCTTGCCCGCGCCATTGGGGCCGATGAGGGCGTGCACACTGCCCTCGCGGATGCGCAGATCGACATTTTTGACTGCGGTGAAGCCGCTGAAATCCTTGGTGAGGCCCTCCGCGCACAGGATCACGTTCCCCGCGCGGCCGGGCTCGGCCGACAGGCTGGCTTGCATGTTTGGCACCTCTGGAAAGTTTCGTTTTTCGAAACTTGTCTCGATTTACATATCATGGTAGACAGCTTTTACTGACTGTCAATCGAGTTTCCTCGACATCGCGACAGCGCGATGTGCTGGACGCCGGCGCGGCCATCGACGTAAGGCTGCCCCGTCAGGGACGAGACCACATGGCCGAAGACCACAAGCTGCTGCCGCTGGAGCGCTATTTCCGCATCCTCGAAATTCTCAACGCCTATCCGGACGGGCTGTCACTGATGGAGGTGGCGCGCGTGCTCGGCCTGCCCAAGGGCACCGCCCACCGGCTGCTGGCTGGCCTGCAGAAATGCAACCTGGTGGGGCTCACCGCCTCCGGCTCTGCCTATGTCATAGGCGAGCGGGTACGCCGCCTCGCGCTGCTCAGCACCGACGACGCGTTCGTGGAGAGCCATACCAGCGTGCTGCTGCGCGACCTGAGCACCCAGATCGGCGAGACCTGCTACGTGGCGCGGATCGAGGGCGTCCAGGTGCGCTCCATCGTGATGGAATCGCCGGACGCGCCCTGGCGTGGCTTCGTGCTCCCCGGCAAGACCATGCAGCCCAACGCCACCGCCTGCTCCAAGGCCATCCTCGCCTTCCAGAGCGAGGAGGTGGTGGATCGGGCGTTGTCTGGCCGCATCATGCGCCTCACGGACAAGACCAAGGTCGATCCGGCCGCCATCAAAGCAGAGCTGGCGCAGGTGCGCGAGCGGGGGTTCGCCACTTGCATCGGCGAGGTGGACGAGGCGCTGGCTGCGGTGGCGGTCCCCATCGACGTGCCGCCGGCCGGGGTCGTCTACAGCCTGGGCGTGGTGGGGCCGCTGCCGCACATCACCAGGCTCATTGCCGACGGCATTCCCAAGCGCATGCAGGTGGTCGCGAAGGCCATCGCCACGGCGCTCACCAAGGGCGGCAGGGGCGGTGCCCCGGCCACGCTGGCGGGCTGAGGGGACCGATGAGCGCGTGGCCGGGGCGAGGCCGAGGCGGTTGCAGCGCCGCCTCGGATTAGGGTTCGGCGCGGGTCAGGCGAGCGCCGTCCAGACCGTCTTGGTCTGGAGATACTTCTCCAGGCTCTCCGCGCCGTTGTCGCGCCCGTAGCCGGATTGCTTGAAGCCGCCCCAGGGGGCGGTCGCGTCGAACTGCCCATAGGTATTGATCCACACCGTACCGGCCTGGAGCGCGGCGGCGGTGGCGTGGGCCTTCTTCACGTCGCGCGTCCACACCCCCGCCGAGAGGCCGAAGCTGGTGGCATTGGCGCGGGCCTTCAGTTCGCCGAGGGTGTCGAAAGGCTGCACCACCAGCACCGGGCCGAAGATTTCCTCGCGCGTCACCTCGGCAGTGTCGTCGGCATCCACCAGCACCGTGGGCGCGTGGAAGAAGCCGCCCGCCAGCGCGCCCTGCGGCGCCGTCCCGGCCTGGGCGACGCGCACCCCGCTTTCGGCGGCGCGGGAGACGAAGCCGGACACCCGCTGGAGCTGCTGGGCGGACACCAGCGGCCCCATGAAGGTATCTCCGGACAAGCCATGCCCCAGCTTCAGCTTGCCGGCTTCGGCGATCACCGTCTCCACCACCCGGTCGTAGATCGGCCGCTCCACCATGAGGCGCGAGCCGGCGGCGCAGACCTGGCCCGAATAGAAGAAGATCGCGATGGCGGCCACGGCGGCGGCGGCCTCCACATCGGCATCCGCGAAGATGACGTTGGGGTTCTTGCCGCCCAGCTCCAGCGACACGTGCTTCAGGCTGTCGGCGGCCGAGCGGGCGATGTGCTTGCCGGTCCGCTCCGACCCGGTGAAGGCGATCTTGGCCACCCCCGGATGGCTGATGAGCGCTTGCCCGGTGGTGGCGCCGAAGCCGGGCAGCACGTTTAGCACGCCCGGCGGCAGGCCCGCCTCCAAAGCGAGGCGACCGAGATAGAGGGCGGAAAGCGGGGTCTGCTCCGCCGGCTTCAGCACCACCGTGCAGCCGGCGGCAAGCGCCGGGGCGAGCTTGAAGCAGGCCTGGCAAAGGGGAAAGTTCCAGGGCACGATGGCGGCCACCACGCCCACTGGCTCGCGGCGGGTGTAGACATGCATATCCGGCACCGAGACCGGCAAAGTGCGTCCCTCGATCTTGGTGACCCAACCGGCATTGTAACTGAGCGCGCCGACACCGAGGGCGATGTCCACCGCCTTGATCTGGGAGGCGGGCTTGCCGCTGTCGAGGGCCTCGATCTGGGCGAGGTCGTCGGCATGGCCCTCCACCAGGGCCGCGAAGCGGCGCAGCACCGCCTCCCGCTCCGCTGGCAGAAGCCGCGCCCACGACCCCTCCAGGGCGCGGGCCGCCGCGCGCACCGCGCGGTCCACGTCTTCAGCCCCGGCGTGGGCCACATCGGCGATCTTGCGGCCGGTGGCGGGATCGAAGCTCTCAAAGGTTGCGCCCGAGGCAGCATCCACGAACACGCCGTCGATGAGGAGCCGGTGGCGCTCGCCGAGGAAGGCGCGCACGCCGGGGCGCAGCAGCGCGTCGGTGTCGAAAACGGCGGGGTTGCCCTGAAGTCCCATGGCGCGCCTCACAGAACGCTGTTGCTGTCGATAGTGAGAAGGGTGGCGCCGCCGGTGGCGAAATTCGCCACGTCCGCCACTGCCGCCTGCCCTTCCGGCGAGGCAAGCGAGGCGTCGAGATCGGCCGCGCTGGCATAGGACAGGATCGCCACGAGATGGACCGGCGCGCCGCCGCCCGCCGCCGCAACCGGCCCGCGGCTCACCTCGAACCCCTTGAGATGGGGCATCTTCCGGGTCAGCGGAATGTGCACCCCGGCATAGTGCCGGTCGAAGGCGGCCGGGTCGCGCGGCACGCCATAGATCACGATCACCTGCTTCATAGCTCAGGCCTCCCGCGGCTGCGGCAGCGCGTGGAAGGCGCGCCGGTGATAGAGCATGGCGCCGCGCACGGCATCGTGGCTGATGTCCCGCACCGCGCCGGTGACGATCACATGGTCGCCGCCAGGCAGGTGTGCCGCCACCTCGCAGGCGATCACCGTCTGGCAGCCGGGAAGCTGCGGCATGCCCAGGAGCCCCTTCTCCCAGGCCACCTGGGCGAACTTGTCGCCCTTGCCCGCAAACACGGCGGCGAGGTCGTCCTGCCCGGCCGCGAGCACATGGATGAGGAAACCCCTCCCCACGCCGAGGGCGCCGAGGGTACGCGAATCCCGATGGAAACAGGCCAGCATCAAGGGCGGGTCCAGCGACAGCGACGACACCGCCGAGAGGGTACTGCCGGCCGGCGAACCGTCCGTGTTCCAGCCGGTGATGACGGTGACGGCGCTCGGCATCTCCGCCATGGCGGCACGCAGAGGGGCGCCGTCGAAAGCGACAGGCACGGACGACAAGGCGGGGGAGGCTGCGGGCATGGCTGTTCTCTGCTGTGACCGAGGAAGGAGCCGACGGCGTGGCATTCCGCTTTCCGCGCGCACACGCCGGGCATAGTTCGCTTTTCGCGATACTCTAGTTATATTATCCGTATTTCACTAATAATTGGGATAGTCAATTCCGTATTTCGCTATCTCGCCATCCCGAACGCCGAAATCCGCAGCCACGCCCGGGCATTGGGCGACCTTCCGCGCTTGACCCGGGCGAAGGAAGCTTGGTAAGCGCGGACGCAGAGTCAGGGAGGCGAAACGATCCATGGCGAAGAAGCCGTCGGCCGTCGGCCGCGAGCCCTACGACACGGCAATCGAGGCCGCACCCAAAGCGGTGCCCGTGCGGCGCAATCCTCTCGCTCAATGGCACCTGACGGACAGCGACCGTGCCATCATCGCCCACCTGCAGGAAGATGGGCGCCGGCCGTTCGTGGCCATCGCCCGCGATGTCGGGCTTTCCGAAAAGACCGTGCGGGCGCGGGTGCACCAGCTTATCGAGGCGAATGTCATCCAGATCGTCGCTTTGGCGAGCCCCACCGTGCTCGGCTACAACGCCGGCGCACTCCTGGGCATCATCACCGATCCGGCGGCCCCCTCCTCCCGCATCGCCCGTGCCCTCACCGACATCCACGACATCGACTACGTGGCCCTCACCACCGGCCGCTACGGCATCTTCGCCGAGATCATCGCCGAGGATTTCCCAGCCATGCAGCGGGTGATCGAGCAGGAGGTGGGGGCAATCGAGGGCATCCGCTCGGTGGAGGTCTTCCCCTATGCGAGCGTCTACTATCAGAAGGCCAAGTTCTTCAGCCGCGACGACAATGACACCCCCGGCGGCGTGAAGCAGAAGAAGCTCGACCTTGCCGACCGCGAGATCATCCTGGAATTGAGCCGCGACGGGCGGGCCCCGCTCAACACCATCGCCGCCAAGCTCGGCGTCTCCGAGACGATGGTGCGCACGCGCATCGCCGCCCTGCTCGGCTCGGGGCAGATGAGCATCCTCGCCCTGCTCAACCCCATGAACCTCGCCGACCGCACCCTCGCCTGGCTCGGCATCCGCCTCGATCCGGCGGCCGACCCTCATGCGGTGGCGGAAGCGGTGTCCTCGGTCAAGAACGTCTCCTACATCGCCATCTGCTCGGGTCGGTACGATCTGTTCGTGGAGCTGGTGTGCCCGTCCCACGAGGACATCGTCGTCACCGCGCGCCGCCAGATCGGCCGTATCGCCGAGGTCACGCATCTCGAGGCGTTCCTGTATGTGGATCTGCATTACAAGTCGCTGGTTCCCACCGGCCGCTGAACCGCGCCGCGGCCGGTGGGAGAGCAGGCGTCAGGCCCCGTAGCCGCCCTTGCCGGCGGGCATGACCAGAAGACGCGTCACCAGGTAATAGACGAGCCCGGCCATCACCACAGTCGGCAACGATGCCGAGATGTACTCGTAGGGAAAGCGAGACTCATAGGTGATCGGGTTCAGCAGGTAGATATAGGTGCAGAACCCAGCCGCCATGCCCGCGATCGCCGCCGGGTTCACCCCACCCCAGAAGCGATAAGCGGTGCCTTCACGTCCGTCGAAGATGGCGCGCACACTGATGTGCCCTTTGCGCAGGATGTAATAGTCCACAATCTGCATGCCGCAGATGGGTGCGAAGGTGATGGCGATGAACGCCAGGAAGGTGCCGAAATTGGCGAAGAACAGCTCCGGCACCAACACCCCCACCAGCGCCACCGGGGCGATGGTGACGGCCAACAGGACCGACCACGGCAACTTCTCCGCGAAGCTGTAGTTTCTGAGCCCGATGGCCGAGCAATAGATGCCTGCGACCGTGGTGCCGAGGTTGGCCGCCGTGACGAAGGCGAGCGCAACGATGGCATAGGTGGTGCCGCCCACCGTGCGCAGCCATTCCGCTGGGTCGGACACCTGCAGCACCAGGATGCCCGCCACCCCCATGATAGACAACAGGGCCACCGAGGCCCCGAGGCCGAGCATGCTCGGCACCGCGGCCGCGCGCCCGTTGGGCGCCATCCGCACCATGGCGCCGATATAGGGCCACCATGAGAGCGCCGGCGCGATGCCCAGCTCAATGCCGGTCATGAAGTTCCACAACGGGTTTGCATTGGCATAGGCCGGCACCGCGGCAGCGAGCTCCGCAGAGCGGCCGGTGACCAGGATGTAGAGCATCCAGAGGCCCACCAGCACGTGGGCCACCAGGATCTTGGATACCCGGTCCACACCCGTCGCACCGCTCAGCAGAAACACAAATACGAGCGCGGAGGCAAGCAGCGTAGCGCTCGGCACCACGAGATGGGCGGCCGAGGTATCCACCAGCCCCAGCGCCACTAGGAACTGGGATGCCGACTTGCCGAAGAAGATCAGCAGCAGGCAGTTCCAGCCCATGATCGAGAAAAATTGCAGCGTCGCCGGGATGACCCACGCCCTGGAGCCGAACTGCGGCCGCGAGGCGGCGATGGAATCGATGCCGAATTTAGAACAGGTGGGCACCGCCGCCAGGGTCGTCAACAGCATGCCGAACATGCTGCCGGCGATCAGGGTGGCGATGCCCTGCGTGAAGTTAAGGTAGTAGCCGACATATTCGCCGATGATGTAGCACCATGTGGCCGCCCCGGCCGTGGTCAGGGCGATGAGGAGCTGCCAGGAGTTCCAGGTGCGCTCGGCTGGCACCAGCGGCCAGGCGTTCTGATCAGCGGCACCATGATTGACGGCGGGGGCGGCGGTCCCGGCAGGCGAGGCGATGTCGCTCATGACACCCCCCACACCACCGCGGCCGCCGGCACCACGATGCCGAGCACCACAAGCCAAAACCAAGTCTTGCCGTCGAAGTCCGCGCCCTGCTGGGAGGGATCTTCGAGCACGCGGATGCGCGCCTCCAGTTCAGGAGGCAATACGATCGGATACATTCCCCTCTCCTCATTCCGGAAGGTTTTTCTCTGGTCAGGCAGCTTTATTTTTCTGGTCTTGCACGTTCGGGATCACTTCCGCCCCGATCAATTCGATGGAGCGCATGATGTGCTCGTGCGGCACACCATCGATACGCAACAGCACCTCGTCTACGCCCATACCCTCAAGCCGCTTCAGCCGCGCCACAAAATCGTCCGGCGTGCCGATCATGACCGAAGGAGTCTCGTTGACGAGGAAATCGATGTCATTTTCGTGCGCCAGCAGGCGCGTCATCTTCGCATCCAGGTATTGATAGGACTGCCGCTTGCCGAGCGGGATGTAGAGATCGAGGATGAACTTGAAGTAGCCGAGCGCCACCTCGCGCGCGACCTCCACTGCCTCCTTCCGGGTCGCGGCGCAGAAGGCGCTCGCGACGTAGAGCCCGGCATGCTCGGTACGGCGCGGGGCCATCTGCTTGCCCTCGGCAAGGCCGGCGCGGTAGGCGTCCATGCACTCCTGGAGATAGTCAAAGCCGAAGTAATTCTCGAAAGTGAGCACGCCGATGCCGCGCTCACCGGCATTGCGATGGGTCTCCACCGAGGAGGCGGCGACGAACAAAGGCGGATGGGGCGCCTGTACCGGTTTCGGCACAATGGTGCGCGGCGGAATGTTCCAGACCGGACCATGGTGCTCCAGGATATCGTCGCTCATGGCCTTGATGAGCACTTCGAGGGAGTCTTCCCATTGCGCGCGGGTAGCGGATGGGTCCACCCCGAATACTTCAAGCGTGGACAGGTTGTTGGAACGCGCGGTGCCGATCTCGGCCCGGCCACCGGAGACGATATCGAGGGTGGCGAGGCGCTCGGCCACCAGAATCGGGTGGTTCCACGACAGCATCACCGCGCACATGATGCGCAGCTTGATGTTCTTGGTGTGCCGCGCGATGGCGGCATAGAGCACTTCCGGCGCCGACACGGTGAAGCGTGGGGGCGAGAAGTGCTGCTCCGAGGTTCCCCATGCCGAAAAGCCGAGGCGGTCGGCCAGCGTGACCTCCTGGATCATCTCCTCGTACCGTTGCGCCACCGAGACGCCGGCAGCCGGCTCGCCTTCCTGAAGCAACCCAATCTTCATATTATTAGTTCCGTTTTTCGCTGTTTTTTGGCAGACACATGATTGTTTCCGCGTTTTTTGACATGTGTCAATATGAGGTCTGCGCAATTTTTGAGCTGCAGCTTCCGGAATCCGCGAATACATCAGGCATGCGTTCCGCTTTCCGTGACAAGGCGGCAGATCGAGGGCATCTTCAGCTGATCGCCATCCCCAACCGGCAATCGGCGAGATCGGTCGCGACGATCACGATGGGACGGCCACCTATGCTTCGGCCGCGAGGAAGCCTTCGGCGATACCGAAGCCAAGACCGAGCTCGTCCGCACGGCATGGCGCGACAGCAGCAAGGTCTACGGGTATCGCAAGCTCCACGACGACCTGATGGACATGGGCGAGAGCTGTTGCCTGAACCGGGTGGCGCACCTTGCGCGGCGCGCCGGGATTCAGGCTCACATCGGCTATAAACGTCGGCCTGGCCAGTATGGCGGCAAGGCGTCCCTGGCCATCGACAATACACTTGATCGCCGGTTCGACATAGACACGCAAGCAGCACGGAATGGCATGCCGTCACCCGTCGAGTTCGGACGGCAGCACAAAAAGCAAGCCGAGGGCGTCTAGAAAACTCGGGGCGGTTCAGGGTACGCCGAGACCAATGGGACGCTCGTGTCGGAACCGGCCGGTGAAGAGACGGCGGGAAAAGACGGCGAAACGGCCATGGGCGAACACGCCGGGCCGCTCGCTATTCATGCGGCTCACGGACTCCATGAAAGGGCCTGCGGGCAAGTGGACCA
>NZ_JBAFWH010000032.1:0-18977 GCF_043195015.1 Xanthobacter sediminis
CACGTCCAAGGAATCCGCGAGATGCTTGATGTCATCGACGTCCGCGCCCTTCCTGAGCATGCGCGCTAACTCGGGCGCATTATTTCCCATCACGCGCTCGGGCGTCAGGCCAATCAGCTCGTAGTAGTCTTTGATGAGAGGCCGCACCCTCTTCTCAGCCGCATCCGCATCTCCCAATGCGAGCTCTGCACAGGCCACATTGTACCAGAACACGCGCCGATGGCCCGCGGGGAGATCTTTGACAACGGGCTTAAGGTCCTCCGCCAACTTCAAAGCGCCATGCCGGTCACCTTTGCCGGCGAGGAAGCTCATTCGCTTCATGTTTACGCGAATCCGCTCCTCGGCCCCCAAGTTGTGAGCTGCGATCAGAGCGTCCATTTGATCGAGCCACAAAACGGCACGGTCAGAACCCGATTTGAGGTCGGCGAATGCCAACCCATCGAGCGCCTTTATCCGCTGATCGGGGGGGACAGCTTCATCCTGGGCACCGTGCTCCAGATAAGCTTCAATCTCAGGCCACACGCCCATTTCGTGGAAGAGCTCATCCGTAGCCATCTCGACAAGAATATCGAGACGCCCAACGTCCCCGCTCAGCCGGAGGAAAAGTGATAGCTTCGTTGGGTGCCAGGCCTCCAAAAGGCTCTTCTGTACGACAGCTCGCCACGCCTCCCGTCGCGCGTTGACCGTCTCGGTACCGTGAAGGAGCAGCCGTTCCTTGCCTACCGCCCGGGCTGCGTCGTGAAGCTTGATCCGGTCGCCGGCAAAAATCTGCAGCAAGCCTTGGCTCACCAATTGGCGGAGAGCCCGATCAAAGACAGGCTGATCGGTTCTCTCCGTTGCCGCCACATATGACTGTATTTCCGCACGCGTCAGTGGCGCGTCGCAGAGGCTGAGCAGTTCGGCAGTATCCGCTACCGCCTTAGGTAATCGGTCAAAAACCCGTCCGAGAATCAGGTCCTGGGCAACCTCTTTCGTATGCGCTGATTGCGCGAGATCGGCGCAGAACCGCTTCAGCGAGCCATCGTAGTCGGATCCCGCAACCGAGATTGCATTCAGCACGAAAAGCGGAAGGCCGCCCGTGAGATCGATCAATCGCTGGCAATCAGCAGCATCGCCTTGGCACCCATTGTCATGGGCGGCTGCCGCTACTGTGTCCGGCGCCCATCCCAGAAGGGTCTCACGCGTGATGCCGAGAGTCGCCTCCAGGGTCCCCACTTCGCCTTCGGGGCGTCCCAGCAGCACAAAGCGCAGATCCCTCCCAGACTGGATCACGCCTATCAAATCCTCAGCAGCGAGCTGGTGAACATTATCGAGGGCAACAGTGACAACCTCTCCGCGCTCACTCAGGCGGCGCGACAGGAGCTGGAGGATCTCTCGCCCGGAAGCGCCGGGCAGGAGAACCTCACCAAGGCCCCGGCCCGTCTGAAACAAGCGGCCAGCAACCTCTCGGGCAACGACGCTAGCGAGGGCTGCGCTGGGCATGTCAGTGATATCGAGATAAACGAGAGCCCCCGAGGCATGTTGCGAGGACTGCGCCAGCCATGATGTCTTGCCGGCTCCCGAATAGCCGACGATTAATCTGACCCGCTCTCCCGTCAGCAATTCGGGTTCATGCTCTTGCACGCGGTAGGGAGATGGCGGCAGTGGCAGATCCTGCAGCTGTATTACGAGCTGCTCGAAAAGGCGAGGAAGATCTTCAGCCTGGAATATGTGGTCCAGGTTCTCGTCCTCTCCGGTGGCCGCGAGAGATACAAGTCCAGCCAGCTTCCAAACGAGTGTAGCCGGCGAGAGCGTGGCGAAAGGCAAGCTGCCCGCCACCTTGCTGGCCGCCTCCGCCGCTGCGAGAAGCGACTCCGATGGAGCCGGCAGTAGTCTCTGCGCGGGATCAGCCGACGGCCAATCGACCCGCACATCGTCAGGCCAGTCGGCAGCAGCCAGCCTGGCAGCGAGAGGGCCGTTTGGAGCCGCGTTGCTGACTATAAGAAATGCCGGTTCTCCACAGCGGTCACCGCGCTTATGAGCGGCGCGCAACTCTTCGAAGCGTGCCACAGCCCCCTCAATATCGCTCCAGGCAAGCGACTCCTGCCGATGCTTCACCTGGATGTAGGTGCGCCGCCCTTTAGACTGAACCTCGACGTCTTCATCACTCTCGACTTCGACGGTCTCTATCGAGAACGCTGCAGCCGACAGCAGGCACTGCACGGTGTATAAGTGCTGAAAAAGGAATCCGCGATGCACGGCTTCGATGCGAACGAGCTGTGCTGGATCCAGGACGTTTAGCTGCGTCGCCTGGGTCATGAACGAAACCCGCGCCTGTCGAAACGATGCCACATCACGATGCGATTGCAGGTCATGTCTTTCGGGGCTCCGACAGAAAACGCATCAACACGTTGTTCATGCCGCGCCGGATTCCGAGGCAATCATCGCAGAGACGCAAGGACGGCACTCCGGGCATGATTTCTGCGCCGTTGACCACGCGGTATGGATAAGCTGTCTCATCGCCACATGACGAGCAAACGTGACTGCCGCCCATCGATAAGACCGCTTGGCGGGACAAAGCCCCCATCCGTGGTTCGACCCGGTCGACTACCGACCACCAGTACGGAGTATGAGGCTCGATTTCCTCCATATGCTGCTTCAGCAGATCGGGACGATGCCTTTCGAGCCAATCATAGGCCACTTCCCTGCGGTTCTGGTCATTGCGTACCAGCGTTTTATAGAGGTCAATCTCAAGGCGGAAAGACTCGCGCGGATACTGTTCGTGAAACGCCTGAAGCTGCACAAGATTGATCGCGAAGCGAAAACCGCCGCTGTACGCCTCTTTGACCGTACCTATACAGTATTCGCCGATATCCTCGGGCGAAGCTGCAAGGCGGTCTATCAGTCCATGGACGTAGCGCCAAGGATGCCGCTCGACCTCCATTTTCCAGATGTCGAGATAGCCGCTGCTCCTGAGAGCGTCCGCGATCACCTGATCGGCTTCCGGCTGCTTTACGAGCAATTCATACATATCGTTGAAATTTTCAACCGCCTGATCAACAGATCGCGCAGCATCCAGCACAGCGTTCTGGGCATCATGCATGACCTGGATCGGGTTCGTGCTACTCGACATCCATGCGATCTCGTCAGCGGCAACCGGCTCGAATTCTATCGGGAGCTCCTCTAGTAGCGGGCTAAGTCGCAAATCTTCAGGCGAGCAGTAATCCGCATCCTGCACAAGCCCGATGCCGGCAAGCTTGTAAACACGCGCGACGAGCCGGGAACAGAACTGTCTTCTTGATCTCGGCCTGCGCACGGCAATGACGGATCGCATCGCTTCGCTGGTGGAGTAGCGTGTGCCGATTTCAGCCCGTGCATAATCCACGATCTGCTCTATGACCTTGCGGTCCGGCGGATTTTTCAAGCGGAAGTGAAAGGCCTTCTCGTCGTCCTCAAATAGCTCGCGCTGCAGATTGCGTGCCTGAACTCCGCTCGAAGTCGAATCTATAAAGGAGCCATGCTGCACGCAGATCATTGCGTGGGATACCAATCCGCCAGTCCCAGCACGAATGGTCTTGCTGATTTTTTTGGGACGCGCCGTGAATAAAATATCACCTGGCTTTAACGCGTCAATTTTGATGCGCTTCATCATTTCTTCCAATCAGAGCTATAAGTATTCTTCATCTGGATAGCTCATTACAAGGGTGTTTAGACTATGGACAAGCGCGAGTGATGTAAATAGTCACTGCAGCATCCGCCTGCATGTTTCTGCATGTCACGTGATAGTAATAAATCCTCAGGCCGGCTAGAATTCGGCACGATATATACCCGCAAGCTGCCAGCGCCACGCGCGTTGACGGAATGCAATTATGCAAATTTAAACTTCCTTCCTAGAAAATGTTGCTGTCGAACTTGCTACCCTTACAAACATCGCAATTAGCAGCTTTCGGAATCGGGCATCACTCTTGCCTTTACGTAGAAATCGTCCGTCTCGGGCTTTACTCCACGTACGAGAATTTCCGGCGCCGCGTCGATGACCCGAAGCCACAGGGCGCTGCAATCATCACCGGCTGCCGGGATGGGGATGCTTTGGCCTTCAAGGAAGCGGTTCTGGTCTTCTGCACGGAGATCCGCCCAGAAACCATCAGTTGCGACGATGATCTCTCTCCCGCCGTGTAGTGCGACCACATCAGGAGCCATGAACTCCCGCACCCGAAAGCTCCGCGTCAACCGATGTCGTACCGCCTGGCCGGCAATGGCTTCGATTGGCACATCGACGCCTATGGCGTTTGCAAGCGTGTGAGGCCGGCAGACCCACTCGATAACGCGCTGATCGTCCCGCATACCAATGAGACAGTCACCCGCATGAATGGCGAGAAGAGTATCCGGAAGCCGGATATGCACGATCATATAGCTGGCCGATGCGCGTGGATGGTGGCCAGACAATCCGGTGTGGATCGCTCTCAGCCGTGAGATCAGGCTTTCAGCTGTTGCTGCCTCGTCCGATGCCGCGAACCAATCGATCATTTCGCGCGCGACCCGGCGGGCCAGCGTCCCGCTGTCAGGTCCGGCCGTTGAGCCATCCAGGACGATGCAAAGCGCCTCATCGCCGCGAATGCCGACACCGGCGCAATCCCGGTTATCTTCGGTCCTCTTTCCTGCCTGACTACGCCAGTTGATCTCGATACCCATCAGGCGCCGCCCGCACTGATGGCCTCGAAGCGCCCGCGAACGATATCGGCCCGCCCTTGCGGTCCGCGGATGTTGCCTTCGAGAAAATAATCGAAGTCGCGCTCTGCAAGCAGAGCGGTGAACTGCTCCGCGATAAATTGCCGGATGTCATTATCTGCGGCCAGCACCTCCGCCACAATTTCAGGCCGGCCATCCATGATCAGCAGGATGTCCTCCAGGTCGCGGCTAGCGAGCAGATCGCCCTGGCCGCGCCCGAGATAAGCTTCGAGCTTCGTTGCCAGGAAGAGCTCCGGCGTCAGTCGCCGTATATCGAGGGCCTCCGTAAGCGGATAGGTAACCGCCGTTTCCATACCTTTCGCGTACCAGCGATTTGTAAAGCCGAGAATCTCCGGATTATCCGGCATGAAATCGACCTTGAGGTCGCCAAGGCGCATGCGGCAGATCACGGTGTCCTCGTGCGACTCCGCAAATCCCTTCTCACGCAGCTGCTCCTGCATCTCCGCCCACGCGGCAAATCCTGCAAGGTCCACGATGAGGTCCACGTCGTCCGTGGCCCTCACGTCTTCAAGCGTGATCTCATCGGTAATGAACAGGGCGGTTGTGCATCCGCCGACGAACACCAGCCGTTCGCGAAGATCGCTTCCCAGCGCTTCGGCGACGGTTTGCAGCATCTGGAGCAGCTGGCCTCGGACGGTCATTTCCGCAACAGCCTTTCCGAGAGCCTGTCCCCGGCAAGTCCGGCTTCCCTCTGATTTCCGAGCCGTATCGCGTCTACGAGAGCGAGATACTCATAGAGCCGGTCATCTTTCTGCACGGCCTCCGGGACGCTCCTGAAAAGGGGTTCGACCGACTGCCCCATGTCGCGCCCTTCGGCTGACGGCCATACATAGATGTAGTCCCCGCCGCTGATCAGCAGGCTCCTGAGCATGGGTGCGGCAAAGGCCGTCGGGGTGCCGCGCGTCATCCCGCCGGGCGTTGCGGGGAACACGTATTTCAGACCATGAACTATGAAACTATGCAGGTTGCGCCGGTTAGGATTGGGCCGACCGGACGCGCGGTCCTTGATCGCAAGCCCCGTCGATAGGCTGCGCCGTATCGCACCGTTTATCTCGGTCTTGCTGATGCCAAGCAGCGCTTCAAGGCCGCGCACGGAATACGGCGCGTCACCCGGGAGACTCCATTCGAGACCTCCCGGACCCTGCTGCTCTTCCTGCTCCTGAAGGCTGACCAGCTTCAGCAGCACGACGATATCCTGACTCTTTATCCCATTCATACACGTATGTCCGCTGTCCTAGGACTAAGGACACTGCATCACAGTTTGACTGTTTGTGTCAATGAAAATCATGCTCCACGCGTTATGATAAATGATGCCTCTAAGAGCGCTTTCATTTGTTAATTCATTGTCTTGTATATGGGTAGCCACAATCCGTGAGGTTCGGATAGCCCTGGCTTTGCCAAGTGCAGCTTCGCAAAACGGGCCTCGCTCAAACCGCCTGACGGCCCGTGGCTGGAACCAGCTCCGCCCCCATCCCCCAGCTATGCACAGGCCACGCATTCTCCCGCTCTGAAGCTTCTATCGTGAAGTGAAATGTCCTGAACCGCTGGGCCTCCAGCAGGCGCAGCAGGTCCGAAAACTGCGCCCGTGTGACATCGAGCGACAGGTGAAGCGAAGGAAGCTCCTTATTGGCGAAAAGCACGCCCGCATCCGGAGCGTCCGTCTTCATGGGCGTCCGCGCCATGATCATTACAACGCCCGGCCAGCGAAACCGCGAGCTGGGCATATGCAGAGATGCGGGCAGAACGATATAGGAAAACTCGACGCTCTGCCGTGGCGGGCCAGGCTGCACGACCTGCCCGAGATTAACGCTGCCACTGCCAAAGATCTCCCCTTCCCAGTCGCCCGGAACAACGGGCGGCAGCGTGAACTCGTTCTTGCTCCGTGTGCGTCGCGCCATATCAGACCTCCTTCGAAAAGGGTGCGGCAGCACCCCTGGCCCTTGTCGAAAGCGGGTGGATCCGGGGTGGCAACGCATTCGGGACGGGCCGCGTTGCGCGGCGCGCGGGGCGGGAGCCCTGCCGCGAAAGCGATGCTGCCCACCTATAGAAGGCGTGCCGGCGGGAGGGATCGTAACCCGGATGGGCGGAGACGAACGACTCCGCAGAGCGGCAAAGCCGCGCCGTAAAGCCCGGCCCGGAAGGGGGGGGCGCCGACCGAGATTACGGCTCTAACGGCCGATGTCAGCTTCCAGCGCGATTGTTATTGACATTGTCAGCTTTCTTGTGGCTTAATCCTGACATGGAGAATGCGCCATGAGTGACGGCCCTCATAGAAGCCTGCCGCTGCGCCCTCATTGGAAGACGCTGGCACGGCGCGCTGCTAAAGCGGCCCACTCGCCCGACGAGGTGGCCGAGGCGCTCCCTTTTGCCCTCAAGCGCGAACTCCTCCAGGCGCCGCTCAAGGCCATCAATGACGTGATGTGCGGCGACACACTCTTCCCCTCGATCCGGATCGAACAACTGGAAGCGCTGCGCGCGAAGCATCCCGGATCGGCCCCCGCCAATCTCGCCATCGATTGTGCGGTCGCCGCTGTCGCGAGCGGTCTGACGGGAGAAGCCGGCGCGCAGACGGCGGTAAGCGCGGCACTTGCCGACACCATGCACAGCGCACTTCGCGCTACGGAAGAACATTATCAGCGCGAAGCAAGCCCGCGCAGCAGCAACTATGTCCGCCAGCGGCTCGACGCGGCGCGTCAGAAGGTCGATTGCGGAGCAATTGCCCGCGAGCTGCTGTCCGGCAACGCTCCGCCCCGGCAACGGGCCGTCACTCTCCCCACCCGCAAGGGCGTTGACGAAGGGCCACCGCTATGACCGTTCACTCCTACATTCCCCGGATCCCTACGCACGACATCGATGTGATCGAGCCCGGCGGGCTGCCGCGCAAAGGGCGGACGGCGTTCGATCTCGGACGCGACTTCAGATTCTCTACCGCAGCTCTGGAATCGTATGCTTTCGCGCGATGGGAGCCGCTGATTTACGACGCGATGATGCTGGCTGCTGCTGTCGAGTATGCCGATCGCTCGACCCGGCGCCCTTCTCTCGGTTGGACGCGGATGCTCACGCTACGGCTGCCGGTGCATGCGCCGCAAAGATGGGCCGCTCCTGATGTCGTCGGCTCTCTCCAAGAAGCGTTGCGGTTTCTGACCGGAGATGCCTGGACGATCGAGTTCGTTCAGCGGCGCGGCGAAGCGCCGTCTCCGACGCAAGAGTGCCTCCAGCTGCCCGTAAGAACTAAGGCCGTGATCGCCTACAGCGAAGGCATGGATTCCCGCGCCGTTGCCGGTCTGATGGCAGCAACCCTCGGCGAGCAACTGGTGCGCGTGCGTGTCGGCCCGAAAGCCGCCGGTCTGCCCGGCAAGCGGGAGCGCGAGCCGTTTGCGACGGTTCCTTACACCGTATCGGCAAGAGGCGAGTCGAGCGCGCGAAGCCGGGGCTTCAAGTTCGCCCTCATCAGCGGTCTCGCCGCTTATCTGACCGAAGCCGCAGAAATCATCGTTCCCGAAAGCGGCCAGGGCGCATTCGGACCGGCGTTGATCACGGCTGCTCACGCTTATCCCGACTATCGCAATCACCCTCTTTTCATGAAGCGCATGGAGCGGTTTCTGGCATCGCTGTTCGGACGCCCCTTCAAATTTTCATCGCCCCGGCTCTGGCACACCAAGGGCGAGACGCTTAAAGCCTACGCCGCCTTGCCTGGCAGCGATTCCTGGCGCGAGACGAAGTCGTGTTGGCGCGGGGCCCAATGGAGCGCGCTGAATGGAAAACTGACGCAATGCGGTATCTGTGCCGCTTGCATGCTTCGCCGGATGAGCGTTCACGCCGCCGGACTGCAGGAACCCGCAGGCACTTATGTTTGCGACGACCTCACGGCAGGCACCATCGACGATGCCGTGCATAAGGACTTCAAGAGGATGAGCGCGGCATTCCGCGAATATGCGATTGCCGGGACGCTTCATCTCGATCACCTCGCGGACATGTGCGCCGTCGGCAACCGCGCCGCGGTCGAGCGTCACGCCATCATCACAGCCCCATCTCTTGGCATGACGGCCAAGGAGGTCGGGGACCTGCTTGGAGGCGTGCTCGACCGGCACGCTGCCGAGTGGGGAATGTTTATCAAGAATGCAGGAGCGCGTTCCTTCCTCAGGCAGTGGACGCGGCACGATCAATGAACGGCATACCAGAGCGACTGAGCGAAGTAGAAATCGGCGAGCGGCTGCGGCTGGCACGCGAAGGCGCGAAGCTGACGCAGGCTCAGGCCGCCGACCTGATCGGGGCCGCGCGTACGACGCTTGTCGCCATCGAACAGGGCAAACGCCGCATTCAGATGGATGAGCTGCAGAAGCTCGCCACGGCCTATCGGACGTCGGCGAACGCGATCCTGCGTCGCGAGGCTGTGCACCTCGATATGGTACCGCGGTTCCGCAAGCTGGATGACAGCAAGGACGACGACATCGAGCGCGCCACGCGCCTTCTCAACGGCCTTGTCCGGGCGGAAGTCGAACTTGAGAATTCCCTCGGTGTCTCCCGGGCGAGAAACTATCCGCCTGAGCGTCCGCTGCTGCCGGGCGATGTTCGCTCGCAGGCCGAGCAGGATGCGCAGGAGCTGCGCGACTGGCTCGGCCTTGGTGCGGGTCCGGTGACGGACATCGTATCCCTTCTTGATTTGCAGCTGGGCATCCGTGTTTACGTCCGGCCCCTTGGTGGAAAAGTATCGGGACTCTTCGCCTACGACGAAGCAGCGGGCGCCTGTATCCTTCTCAACGCAAACCATCCGCACGAGAGACTAACCCAGACGGGCGTTCATGAGCTCGCCCACGTTGTCTCTACGCGGAGGCAGCCTGAAGTTCTTACCGATGAGGAGCGGTTCGCCTCACGCGAAGAGCGTTACGCGAATTACTTTCAGCGCAACTTCATCACGCCGGCCCGCGCTGTGCGCCAGCGCTTCGCCGAGATCACCGCTGGTCAGTCCCACCTAACGCGCCGGCACGTTATTCTGCTTGCTCACGCTTTCGGTGTTTCCCGCGAGGCCATGGTGCGGCGGTTGGAAGAGCTTAAACTGGCGCGCGATGGAACGTGGGACTGGTTCCAGGAACATGACGGCATAAGCGACGCACAGGTACGCGAGGTCCTTGGCGATCTGCCCGTGCGTGCGGACATCGCCGTTCTGGCAAGGGGTCTTGTCCCGCCACGTCTTGCCTTGCTCGCCCGTGAAGCCTGGAAGAAGGAGCTCTACAGCGAAGGACAGCTGGCCCGCCTGCTGGAACTTGACCGTCATGGCATCCGGGAACTGCTCGATGGGGCGGAGCGCGAAGAAAGCGAAGCTGATGAACGCATCAAGATTCTTCGCTAGTCCTTCCGCTATCCTCGTCGCCGATGCGAGCATCGTGATCAACCTGAACGCCTCTGGGCGGGCACGGGAGATCATCAGAGCTCTTCCTCACCGTCTTGTGGTGACCGGCAATGCCGTGACCGAGCTTGGGGCAGGCGAACGCAACGGCCATGGCGACGCCCGGCAGCTTCACGATCTGATCAACGCAGGCCTCGTCGGCCGCGTTGAAATCGGCGGCATCGGTGCTCCGATCTACGAGAGCCTTATCGACGGTTCCGCCCGGCTCACCCTGGACGACGGCGAAGCAGCGACGATTGCCTACGCGGTGGAAGCAGGCGCCTTTGCCCTCCTTGACGAACGCAAGGCGCGTAGTTTGTGCGCCGCCTCGTTCGCCGCGCTGCCGCTCGGCTGCACGGCGGAGGTGCTTCTGCATCCCGCCGTCGCGGCGGCACTGACTTCAGAGCATGTGGCAACTGTGGTCCGCACGTTGCAGGTGGGCCGCATGCGCGTTCCTCCGGAGTTTGTTGGCGATCTCGCCACCTTGATCGGGCCGGAGCACGCCGCCACCTGCGCCAGCCTGCCAAAAGCCGCGCGAAAGACAGCATAGGCTACCGCTCTCTTTCGAAATCCTCCCCGCGCCCCCGACTCCTTCGATCTGCCGGGCGTTCATCGCCACGCTCCGACCGCCGTGACGCCCGCGACACCAGACGGATGGATTCCTGCCCGCTGACCGGCGCGCTCCTTCTCCCGCTGCTCCCGCACGCGCTTCACTTCGAGGGATTGCAGCTCCCGCTTCTCAACCGCCGCTAGACCCTTAAGCGTGCGCGCGCTGTCGAGCGCCTGAAGCCGGTGGCGCTCGCGAAGGCCGTGGGCAGCGTGTGAATCGGCGTGGAATAAGGCCCCTGTTTGAGGGGTTATCGGCGTCCAAACGGGGGTCTGACGCAGCTTCGATGCTGATTTGATAGGTTTAGGTGGCACCGATCAGCCGGGCTGCCAGAAGATCGATCTTGGCTCTGCCGTACATCTGGCGCTTTACCAGCTTCAGTTTCGTGATCTGCCCTTCGGTCTGGCCGCTCGACCAAGGTTCGGTCGTGGCGGCGCTGACGGCGGTTTTGTCCTTGGCGATGCCCGCGGCGAAGGACGCGATCAGGCTGGCACCAGAGTCGGTGATCCATGGATCGAGATCAGCCGGGATCTTCTTGCGGATCATATCGTGGAACCTCGCGATCAGGCGGCGTGCCTCGACCAGTTGCGGGACCCCTCCCTCGATGGCGGCGATCGTGACGGTATCAGCTGTGCTCAGATGATCGCGTGCCGTGGTCATCAGGCGCGCGATCGTTCTGGCCGAGGGCACCTTCTGCAGTTGCTGATCCGTGGCTTTCTCGGCTCGTCGACGACGCGTCGCCCATTCGCTGACCACGCGCAGGGAGCCTCGGAAATCCTGTCCTTTCAAACGACGCCAGAGCTCGGCACCGTTCCGGCAGCCATCGAACCATTGCGCATCAAGGAGGGGCAGATGGGCCTCGAGCGTGCTCTGCCGGACCCGGAAAACATCGGTTCTCTCGCCGCGGACGACCTGGCGAACGAGTTTGCGGCTGTGCCCCGTCCGTCGGACGATCTCCTTGATCGGCACGCCGTCCTTGGCGAGCGCCAGGAGCGCAGCATTGGTCTCTTCCCGCCGCAGGTAGCCTTCGTACCGGAGCTTTTCGGCACGGGTGAGCAGGTCAGGATTGATCGTCGTCGCACTGATCACGGTCCGGATGGCGCGCATGGACTTGCGCACGGCGTCGAGGAAGGCTGAGCTTGCGTTCTCCATCAGATGCCAGCGATCTGCGACCTGGATGGCGTCGGGCAAGGCGCTGGCGGCTGCCTCACCGTAGCCGCCGCCGCGATCGCGCGACACGATCTTGATTCCGGGATGCCCGGAAAGCCAGGCTTGGACCGTCGCGATCTCGCGGTCGGGCAGGAGCTTCACGATCCGGCGCCGCTCCAGATCGCAGATGATCGTTCCATGGCGATGATTTCGGCGAAAGGCCCAGTCATCGATCCCAACGGCGGTGAGAGGCTCGGTTCGCGGGCGGGCCCGGCGCCGCACGACACCCAGCAAGGTGTCGTTGCTGACGGGCAGCATCAGCCGCTTGGCGAAGCTGGCCGCCGGCCGACCCCCGAGTGCCAATCCAAGATGATGGACGAGGCATTCGAGCCGAGCCGTCCGCCGGGATCGAACAGAAAGCACTTCATTCCCAAAGCGCTCGGCGAAGATGCGGGTTGAGCAGGTCTCGGTGCCGCATCGAAAGCGCCGGACCACGAGCCGGATGCGCACCCCTCGGCCCGACGCCGGTAGGTCCGAGAGGACGCGAAAATACCGTCTGTGCTGCCGTGACGAGTCCTGGTGGCAGGACGGGCATTGCCCGTTCGCCGCGGCACCATGTGCCGTCACCACCAGCATGTTCCCCTCGATCGCCACTTCACCCGCGACCAACCCGCCCGGCACCGACGACGACAACCGTAATGAGCCCCGCATGACGTTGATTCCCCATGAGAACGAACGTCAGCCTTCAGCTCGACTGCATCGGAAGTGAGTCAGACCCCTTCTTGGACGCCGATCCGGGGTCCCCTTCCAACGCCGTTTGACAGGTGCCGACGCCGTCGGCACTCATGAGCACGATCCGGGCGCGCCAGACGTACTTCTGCGGCGTGTTGCGATCGGCGGCCAGGGCATCAAGCTGCCGCCGGTCCGCCTCGCCGAGAGTGATCGTGATCCCGTTGCGCATGTACCAGACAACCACAGGCCGGCGCCAAACGGAATCCACCAACGGACTCTTCCGTCTCAGTCAATCCACTAGCTGGGGCCCGCTGATGGGAGTTCGGAGCGACTGCGATTTAAGAGTGCATAAATGCGCTTAGAGCAATCAAACGTGTAGCGCTCACCTGCGGAGGCCAACGCCAGACGAAGCGGAATGAAAACCGGTGGTAGCCCCGTGGTAGCCACAAGCGGGAAAGCCACGTCCGCCCGTCCGGGGACAACGTCATAACTTATTGATTTCTTTCGAAAAACTGGAGCAGGCGAAGGGATTCGAACCCTCGACCCCAACCTTGGCAAGGTGGTGCGCCCTTTGGATGCGAACTTTTCGCCCAATCGTCGAAGCAATCCCTGATTGCAATGGCGCACCCGACACGATTCGAACGTGTGGCCTCCGCCTTCGGAGGGATTACTTGTAGCTCCGTCGAAATCACGATGGAGCACGAAGAAATGCGATATCATACTGTTATTAAAAAAGAATTTGTAGCTGGCCATAGCCGAGACTATCCTTCTCTCCGCTACCACTTTCTTCCTGCCGCTTACGTGGCGCTTACGCGAGACGAAGCGACAAGGGCGGAGATTTTCCATGGCTAAGCTCACAAAAAGGGCCGTCGATGCAGCAGAGGCCGGCGCCAAGGATTACGTGATCTGGGACGACGAGCTCCCTGGTTTTGGCCTCCGGGTTTTCACGTCCGGCAAGCGAAGCTACGTCCTTCAGTATCGGTCGGCGGGCCGATCGCGTCGGTTCACGATAGGGCTGCACGGGGTATGGACACCTGAACGCGCGCGCCAGGAAGCCAAAGCGCAATTGGGCCGGATCGCGCAAGGCGACGACCCGGCTGAAGAACGGCTGCTTGATCGCAAGGCGCTCACGGTCAAGGAACTCTGTGACCTCTACCTCGCCGACCTGCAAGCCGGTCTCATCCTCGGAAAAGGCGGGCGCCCCAAGAAGCCGGGCACGATCGCCTCCGATCTCGGCCGCATCCACCGTCATATCGTTCCCCTCCTCGGCTCGCGTCGCGTCAGGGACCTGACGAAAGCCGACATCACGAGGGCCATGAAGGACATCATGGCAGGGAAGACGCGTGTCACCGTCATGACGAAGAACCTGCGCGGCAAGTCCATCGTGAGAGGCGGCGCCGGCACAGCCACGCGGACAATCGGCCTGTTGGGCGGCATTCTCACCTACGCTGTCGAAGCGGGGATCATCGAAACGAACCCGGCGCACGGTGTGCGGCGGCCGAAAGACAATGTCCGCGCCAGACGACTGAGCGAAGCCGAATATCGCGTCCTCGGCGACCTGCTCAAGACGGCTTCCAAAAACGAGAACTACAGGATGTCGGTGGAGATCATCCGCCAGATCGCCCTGACCGGCTGCCGGCGCATGGAGATGGTGACGCTGCGATGGGATGAAGCCGATACGGATTGCAGTTGCCTGCGCCTGAAGGATAGCAAGGAGGGAAGCTCCATCCGGCCCATCGGGCTGCCCGTGGTGGAGTATCTGGAGAGGCGCCGGAATGAGGCGATCGGAGATTACGTCTTCCCCGGCCGGGGCGGCGAGAACGCGTTCGGCAGCTTCCCCAATCACTGGGGGAAGATCTTCGCAAACTCACCCCTGGCCGATATTAGCCCTCACGTCCTCCGCCACAGCTTCGCCAGCGTTGCGAACGATCTGGGTTTCACCGAGGTCACCATCGCCGCCCTGGTTGGCCATGCGAAGGGATCGGTCACCAGCAACTACATCCATACGCTCGACACAGCTCTGATCATGGCCGCAGATACCATTTCGGGCTACATCCAGGGGCTGCTCGACGGGATTGAGTTCAAGCAGACCGCCTATGCGCTCGATCGTGGGTCCCGGAAAGCGGCGCTGGTCCAGTTTCTACAGGGAGCCTCGATCTCTCGGAGCACCAGTCAAAACGCCGGGGAACATGTCGGGCCATAAGCTCAATGGTCCTCATCATAGTCAATCGTTACCGGAGCGCGGGCGATAGCCGTCCGTTGCCCCCCGGAGCGCAACATGCAGCGACCATCAGCGCCGCCCTTCCCCCGTTCTGAGAGCGTGTTTGACAAGGATTCCCAAGGGGCGTGATCATAGGGCGTCGGATCCACGAGACGAGCCGACGCTCCATGCCCCGCAAGACCCCGCCCGGACGGCGCCGCTACGAGACCGACCGGACGGACGGACAACGGGATCTGATCGCGCCGCTGATCCCTGCAGCGCAGGCGGGCGGGCGGGCGGGCGCCCCAGGAAGGCGACGTCGCGCGAACTAGTAAACACCATCCTCTATTTCGTGCGGGCCGGCATGGCAGCTTCTGTCTCGTGACCTGCCGCCGTGGCGGACGGTCTATTATTATCTGCGCCGCTGGCAACGCGAGGGCGTCTGGGAGCGAGTTCACCACACCCTGGTCATGGCCGACCGCGAGCGCAGCGGCAGGGCTGCCTCGCCCTCGGCGGCGATCCTCGACAGTCAGTCGGTGCGCACCGCTGATCAAAAGGGGACGCCAAGAGCTACGACGCCGGCAAGAAAATCACCGGCCGCGAACGGCGCATCCTGACCGACACAGACGGGCGCTTGCTCTGCGTGTGTCTCCACGCAGCCGATATCCAGGACCGCGATGGCGGCAAGCTGCCGCTGACGGCCTCGCGCCAGCGCTACCCGTTCGTCGCCCGCGTCCTCGCCGATGGCGGCTATGCCGGGCGGCTTGCGGCATGGGCGGCGGATAAGGCCCACATCACCCTCGAAATCATCCGCCGTGGCACCAGCGCCAAAGGCTTCGAGGTCCTGCCGCGCCGATGGGTGGTGGAACGCACCTTCGCCTGGATCTTCAAGAACCGCCGCCTCGTCCGCGACTACGAGCAGATCACCGCTGTTGCTGAAACCCTCATCACCGTCGCGGCTTCAGCCACACTGCTGCGCAGATGGCAATGAACCGATGCCCTTCTCAAACACCCCCTCAGCCCTTGCGAATTTATCTGCGAATGCCGAACAACGAGGCTGGAACGATCCTCCAATCCATCGCAATCAGGATTGAAGATCGATGGTCTCCGGTCACAGAAACGTGAGACGCTTGCATCTCGGTTATCTGACGCCACAGCAGCGAAAAGATGATGTGCTGTGTCTGGGATACCCTTGACAGGCGGATTGTCCCGGAGCACTTCAGAAACATGCTTCGTGTCCTCACCCGCATGATGATCGCGTGCCGTGCGCTGGCCTTCCGCCAGGGCGTGGTGCTGGCGCTCGTCATGGGTCTCGTCGCGGGCCCGATGCTCAACACGCTCACCACCCGCCATGCTGAAGAGGCGAAGGCGGCCATTGCCGGTTTGTCGCTGGGCTTTTCCGATCCCGGTGGCGTTTTGCCGGACGTCCTCGCCGCGGAGCATGCTGAGCCGCAGTCTCAGAGCAACGGCAAGTCTTCCCCCCAGGCCGACACATCCACGGTCGATCACAGCTGTCACGGCTGCGTGGCGTTCGTGCTGCCCGTGGTGGCCACCGCGCCGCTCGGCGGCCTGACGCCCGTTCGCGTCGCGATTGAACCGGCGACCGCGTCGAGCCGTACCGTTCCCACCGAAATCCGTCCCCCCTGCGCCTGATCTGACCCCTGTCCGCGCGCGGGCGCCCTGCGCCTGCGTTCAGCTCACAGCCATCGGATCAGATCATGCCGCCTCGTGCCCTTGCGCGTGCGCTTATGGCAGCCCTTGTGCTGCTTCCGGCGTCGCCGACGCTTGCCGAATCCGCGCGTCCCCAATCCACACGCCCTGCAGCCGCGCGTTCTTCAGCCGAGCGCCCTCTCGCCTTGACCAGTGCGATGGCGAGCGCGCTCGCCGCCAATCCCCGCCTCACGGCGGCGGAACGGGACATCGGCATGGCCTCCGGCCGCTCCACCCAGGCCGCCGCACTGCCCAATCCGGCCTTGTCGCTGGAGGTGGACAACGCCATGGGCTCTGGCTCCTACCAGGGGCTGGACCTCGCCGAGCAGACGCTGCAGATCAGCCAGCTGGTGGAGCTGGGCAGCAAGCGCGAGGCGCGCATGGCCGCCGCCGGCGCGGGTGTCACAGTCGCGCGCTGGGAGCGTGAGGCGACCCGCCTGCAGGTGCTGGCGGAAACCACCGCAGCTTTCTCCGCCGTGCTGGGCGCGCAGCAGCGCGTCTCCATCCTCGATCAGCAGGCGGCGGCGATTGCGCGCCTTGCGCCGCTGCTGCAGACGCGGGTGGATGCGGGCGCGTCCTCTCCTGCGGAGATTTCGCGCGCCCGTGTCGCCGCAGATTTCGCGAAAGTCGAGCTGGACCGGGCCAAGGCGTCTCTCGGGACCGCGCGACGTGACCTGGCCGTGCTCATGGGCATGAACGAGGCCCGGTTCGGCCGCGCCACGGGCAATCTTTTCAAAGTCAGCGCGCCGCCAGCGCTGCCGAGCCTCATCAAGCAGGCTCAGGGCAACCCCCAACTCACGCGTTTCACGGCCGTCCAAGGGCAGCGGCGGGCCGAGCTGCGCGCCGCGCAGGCGAAAGCGGTGCCCGACGTGACCCTGGGGGTCGGCTATCGCCACTACAACGAGACCGCCGACAGCGGCATGCGGGTGACGCTCTCAGTGCCGATCCCGATCTTCGACCGCAATGAAGGCGGCATTTACGAGGCACAGGAATCCCTGCGCCGGGCGGAGGCGGAGGAGGCCATCGCCCGCGGTGCGCTGATCGCCCAGTTGGGGCGCGCCCACGACACCCTGAAGGCGGCCTATGACGAGGTCAGCCTGCTGCGCACCAGCACCATTCCCGGCGCGCGCAGCGCCTTCGAGGGCGTGGAGCGTGGCTACGGCGAGGGCCGCTACACGCTGCTCGAGCTGCTGGACGCCCAGTCCGCGCTCACCGATGCGTCGCTGCGCGAGCTCGACGCCCTGGTCAATTTCCACACCGCGCTCGCGACCATCGAGGGCCTGATCGGCCGGCCGGTGAACCTCAGCAAGGGAAAGACGAAATGAGCCGCACGGCGCGACGCGACCTGGCGATGCTCGTGGTCGGCCTTATGGCCGGAGCGGGCGCCATCTATGCTTTTCAGGGGCCTACGGCACCGGTGCCCGGCACGGTGGCCGCCGAAGCCGGACATGGGGCCGAACCGGGCCAAGGCGAGGGCGGCGAATCCCACGGCGAGGGCGCCGTGGAGCTGAACAACGCCAAGCTTGCAGCGGCCGGCATCGGCCTTGAGACGGCGGGACCGGAAAAGCTGCGGCAGAAGCTGCGGCTCAACGGTCTCGTGCAGACCAACCAGGAGACCGTGGTGCAGGTGACGCCGCGCTTTCCCGGCGTCGTCCGCGAGATCCGGAAGCGGATCGGCGACACGGTGCAGAAGGGCGACGTGCTCGCCGTCATCGAGAGCAACCAAAGCCTGACCACCTATGACCTGAAGTCCCCCATCGCCGGCACGGTGGTGGACCGGCAGGTGGCGTTGGGCGAATACGCCTCGGAGCAGAAGCCCGCCTTCGTGGTGGCGGACCTCTCCACCCTGTGGGTGGATCTCTCCGTCTACCGGCGCGACTTCGCCCGGGTGCGGGTCGGCGACAAGGTGGAGGTGGACCCGGACGACGGCGGCGCCCCCATTGCCGGCGAAGTGGCCTATGTCTCGCCCATCGGCGCGTCGGACACGCAGACGGCGCTCGCCCGCGTGGTGATCCCCAATGACGGCCTGCGCCTGCGCCCCGGCCTGTTCGCGGTGGGCACCATCACCCTTGCGGAGAAGCCTGTGGACCTCGCCGTGCGCCCCGGCGCGCTGCAGGCCGTCGACGGGCGCACGGTGGTGTTCGTGCGCAACGGCGACGCCTTCGAGCCGCGCGACGTGGAGATCGGCGACCGCGACGCCGAATGGGCCGAAGTGTTGTTCGGCCTGATGCCGGGGGATGTCTATGCCGCGAAGAACTCCTTCGTGGTGAAGGCCGAGCTCGCCAAGGGGAGCGCCAGCCATGAGCATTGATCTCACGCCCCGGATTGATCCTGCGCCCCAGGAGGATCTGAAGCTTTTGACCGCGCTCATCCATCCCCACCTTGAGGGACGGGTGGTGCAGGCGCTGCAGGAGCTGCCGCAATTCCCCGGCTTCACGCTGGTGGAGGTCCGCGGCCAGGGCCGC
>NZ_JBAFWH010000033.1:0-16007 GCF_043195015.1 Xanthobacter sediminis
TGCGGGAAGAACCGGGAAAGGCACTACTTCTAGGGCAGGGCAACTAAACGCAGTAACGTCAATGCGTATTCACGTCATTGCGTTCTAAAGCCCGATAGAGGGTAGCGCGATGCACACCTAACAGCCGGGCAACCTCGGCCGGCTTCTTGTCCTCGCTGATGAGCTGGCGGGCGTGTGCGATCTGCTCGGCCGAAAGGGTAGGGGGGCGGCCGAAGCGAACACCCTTCGCCTTCGCAGCGGCCCGGCCGGCGCTCGTGCGCTCGTGGATCAAGCTGCGCTCGAACTCGGCAACGCCGGCGAAGAAGGTCAGCACCATGCGCCCCGCCGGCGTCGTCGTGTCGGCCCACGGCTCGGCCAGCGATCGCAAGCCGGCCTCGGCGTGGCCGATCCGCTCGGCTATGTCGAGAAGATCGCGCGTCGATCGGGCGAGGCGATCGAGCCGCGTCACCGTCACCACGTTGCCGGGCTGCAAATGGTCCAGCATCTTCGCCAGCTCGGGGCGGCCGCGATGCGCGCCGGATGCCTTTTCCTCAAAGATGCGCTTGCAGCCTGCCGCTTTCAGCTCCGCGCGCTGCTGGTCAAGGGTCTGGCCGTCGGTCGAGACGCGCGCATATCCGATCATCATGGGGCAGGGGGCTTTCGCTGCTATGCTCACCGCCCGAATCTAGCGGGTGCATCTCGTCGCGAAAATCCCTATTCTGCGACTGTCGCGGGTTTCGGGACTTCTGCGACAATGGGCCATCTCGGATGCTTGACGTTTCGCTCCGAAAGCATCCCCAAATTGCAAAGGCTGATATGACGAATCTCACACCGCAAAAAACCATGAACCCCAATACTCTCTTCCGTAAGGGAGATTTCTTCGTGCTTTTTGGCGAGCTGTTTGGCCGTGGCTATGCAGCCGGTCTGCTTGACGAGGCCAAGGCTGCGGGCATGACCATCCTGGGAGTCACAGTCGGCCGTCGCGAGGAGAATAACGCATTGCGCGCCTTGGCTGATGACGAACTGGCTGCGGCTGAAGCCAATCTCGGCGGCAAGATTATCAACACTCCGCTGATGGCAGGCTTTGATCTCGATGCTCCCGAAGGCGGTCCTACCCCAACTGATCTTCTCGGGAAGATGACTCTCGACACCTGGCAGACCGATACCCTCGATTGGGACTATATTGCGCGCTGCCACGAGGTTGGATTGACACGGTTCAAGACCGCGCTCGACGCAGTTATGGCGGAACTCGATGACCTGATCCCCGACGGCAGGAACGTCTTCTTCGCACACACAATGGCAGGTGGTATCCCGAAGGCCAAGGTCGTTCTCGCTATCGTAAACCGCATCTACAAGGGTCGTGGCGCGCGACATATGTCGTCGCAGTCGCTGATCGAAAGCGATCTCGGGAAGCTCGTTTTGCAAAACTTTGACGAGGTTTCGGCTAATACCTTTGGCTACCTGCTTGAGGCCAGCTCTGCCATCCGTACCCGGATCTGGGCGGCCGGCGGACAGGTTCGTTACACCGCCTATGGCTATCACGGCACCGAAGTTCTGATTGGCGGCAGCTATCGCTGGCAGACTTATACCAACTACACTCAAGGCTATGCGAAGATGCGTCTTGAAGGTGTTGCCGAAGCTGCGTGGCGCAAAGGCATAAAAGCCACAGTGTTCAATTGCCCCGAAATCCGCACCAATTCCTCCGATGTATTCGCCGGGCTCGAACTGTCGCTCCTACCGTTGCTGGGCGCGCTGAAGAAAGAAGGCGGTGGAGGCTGGGTCGAGGTGCTTTGGCAAGGATGCCAAGACCTGCTGAAAGACGGCGTGACGCTCGAAGCCCTGCTACAGATGGTTTTGGACTATCAGAACAACGAGGCGATGCAGCCCTATTATGACTTCGACCTTTGGCCGCTGCCGAATAGCGCCACTCAGGCGGAGCAGACCATCGGCACATCACAAGAGATCGTGCAACTGCACAAAGATAAAAGAATTCTCGTGAGCGACGTCTTGAGCCATCATGTGGTCAAGGCGGTCGGCCAGTTGATCTTTGGCGAGGCCAGCGAACCCTCCGGACCTGTCCTGTGGCTGAACCACGATCTGGTTGCACGTCGACTCATCGCAGCAAGCGGGGGGAGTGCGGACTGACACCTTGCACAGTCGGAGGCATATGCTCTAGCCGCCGAAAAGCGAGGCTGTCTGTCGCGCAAATCCTGAAACCTGCATCACGTCCGCAGCGGCCCGGAATCCGGGCCGCGACGTGTCGCAAAAATCAGTCGCGAATCTATCACTTTCGCACCTGATTTTCGCGACAGAATTTCTCCTGAAAAATCAGCGCCGGCGATTTTGTCGCAAAAATCAGGATTTCCGCGACAACTGACCGAGCTTTTTGAGTTGAAATTTTACAATCTAGAATGTATAGCGACGGCTGCTCAAACCGGATGGATTCCCAATGACGGCCTCACATTCAAACCGATGGCTCTTGCTGGTGACGGTGGCTGCCGGCCTGCTGCTCATCACCCTCGACAACTCCGTCCTCTATACCGCCCTTCCGACGCTCACCCGCGAACTCGGGGCGACGACCACGCAGGGGCTATGGATCATCAACGCCTATCCGCTGGTCATGGCCGGCCTGCTGCTCGGTGCCGGAACGCTTGGCGACCGCATCGGCCATCGCACAATGTTCCTCGCCGGCCTTGTCCTGTTCGGCATCGCGTCCATCGTGGCTGCGTTCTCCCCCACGCCGGAAGTGCTGATCGCCGCCCGCGCCTTCCTCGCCATCGGGGCATCTGCCATGATGCCCGCCACATTGGCCCTGATCCGCATCACCTTCACCGTCGAGCGCGAGCGCAACATCGCTATCGCCATATGGGGTTCCATCTCGATCGTGGGGGCCGCCATAGGCCCGATCATCGGGGGATTGCTGCTCGAACATTTCTGGTGGGGGTCAGTCTTCCTTATCAATGTTCCGGTGGTGATCGCGGCTTTCATCGGGACGCTGCTGGTCGCGCCGAAGGTCGCCGGCGACGGCTCGCGGCCGTGGGACTTGCTGTCATCAGTTCTGGCATTGGCCGCGCTGTCCGCGCTCGTGATCGCAATCAAGGACGCGGCCAGCGCCAATCCGTCTTCGGCCGTATTGAGCGCGGCCTTGCTCGTCACCGCAGCGGCGGGCTTCCTGTTCGTCCGGCGACAAGCGCGCTTGCCGTTTCCGCTGCTCGACTTCTCGATTTTCCGCAACCCGGCCTTTTCGTCTGGCGTGCTGGCCGCCGCCATGATGATGTTCGCCTTGGGCGGTATCCAGCTCGTGACGACGCAGCGGTTCCAACTCGTCGCCGGCTATTCCCCGCTGGAGGCCGGCTTGCTGGTTTCCGCCGCCGCCATCGGCTCGTTGCCGACCGCGCTGCTCGGCGGCGCGCTGCTGCACCGCATTGGCCTGCTCTACCTGATCGCGGGAGGGCTTGGGGCGGGGTCGCTCGCCGTGCTGCTGACGGCGTGGGGACTGTCGCAGGGAACGGGATGGGTGCTTGCAGGTATGTTCCTGACCGGCGCGGGGCTTGGAGCCGCTGCGTCGGTCGCGTCCACGGCCATCATCGGCAACGCGCCCGTGCATCGCGCCGGCATGGCCGCCTCGGTCGAGGAAGTGTCCTACGAGTTCGGCGGCCTGCTCGCCGTCGCCATTCTCGGTAGTCTGCTTTCGGCGCTCTATACACTCGGGATCGCCCTGCCCGAAGGCGCTCCCGTGGAAGCGCGCGACAACATCGCCACCGCTCTCACGCTGGCGGCCGGAGACACGGCAAACGGGCCGGCGCTCGTCGCGGCTGCATCCGCTGCCTTCGACAATGCCTATCTGGTGGTGATGTATGTCGGGGCTGCGCTATTGGCGGCCGGCGCGATCGTGACCGGGGTTCTTCTGCGCCGTTACGGGCCGGGGTCGCAATCCTCGCTCTATCCATCATCCCACTAGTTCGCGGAGGGCATCATGCGGACCAGCAATCGCAGGAAAATCCTCGACGCGATCATCGCCATTGTCGAGCGTGACGGCATTACCGCTGTCACCTTCGACGCCGTTGCGGCCGAAACCGGGCTGACGCGCGGCGGCTTGCTCTACCACTTCCCGTCGCGGGAGGCGCTTATCCTCGCGGCCCACCAACATCTTGCCGACCAATGGGAGGCGGGCATGGAGAAGATCGCGGGCGGCAAAGCCGACACGGTGGAGCCGGCCGAACGCGATGCGGCCTATATCCAGAGCTGCGCGCAGATGGCCCGCCGCGTCGAACTTCTGATGATGCTGGAAAGCGCCGGCGAGCCGGACCTTGATTCCTTATGGCAGGGCGTTCTTGACCGCTGGTCGCCGCCGGTTCCTGACGACGACGATCCGGCAGCCCTCGCGCGCTTCGTCGCCCGTCTTGCTGCTGATGGCCTGTGGGTCCACGAGGCAATGTCCAACCGGCCATTGCCGGCCAAGCTCAAGGAGCGTGTCTGTCGTGAGCTGGTGACGATGGCCGAAAGCATGACGCGAGATAGTAAGAACTCATAGACTTTGTCGCGAAACTCCCAAAACATGCGACAGTTTTAGCCTGCTTCACCCGGCTTGCAGACGTTCCGCGATGAAGTCGGCGCGCTGCTCGATCCCTACCAGCGGCAGCTCTACAATCTGATAGCCAAGCCGGGTGTAAGTTTCGGCCATGACTCGGCCGGTCGCCTCGGCCTCCTGCCGGTCCTGCTTGCGCTCGGCGTCCTGCGCGAAAATGGCACCCCAATACGGGGCGAGGAAAACCCGCTCGTTGTAGGGATGAATTTTCGCCGCCGCCTCAATATGAGCCGGGACAGGCAGGCCGCAGAGCGTAAGATAGCCGACAACATCAGGAATCCCGCGATCCATCAGGACAGGCGCGTCACTCGCAAGAGCCTCGTGATAGGAACGCAGCTCCCAACCCAACATGAGTTCGGCAAAGATGGCCCGATCCGCCCAAGGCAAGGCTGGCCCGCCGATCCTGACTTGATCTTGTATGATCGCCCGGCCGGCCTCGGGCATCGTGCGGAAGCCGCGCCGGGTCATGGCGTCAATCAGGCTGCTTTTGCCGGAACCGGGGCCGCCAGTCACGACGAACATATGTTGAGCGTTAGCCATAGAAACTCCTTCCACACTACTGCGCCGGCGCTTTCACCGTGATCGTGCATCGCTGATCCTCGCCGGCCGTGCGCGCGGCCTCCCAACAAGCCGCTACCGCCTCCCTGTTCGTTTCAAGGAGCTGGTCGGCCGAGGCCACGCGCTGCCACGCTTCCGGGCTGCCGAACGCCATGAGGCTCATACCGGCCTGCCACGGCCTTTCGCCCATGACGACGCTGGCGACACGCGGCGCGGCCGAGAACGGCAACAGGCGCGGAAGGAACAACATCACCAGCGCGCCGGCGAGCAGGCCGACCGCGAAAGCGGCGACAAGCCACCAATCTTGCCGGCTACGCTCCCGCGCGCCGGCGACGTGCGCCGAAAGATTGCGGCCGGCGCGCTCGAGGTCGGACGCCTGCCGCTCGAGCTGTTGCGCGGCGGTGCGTATCAGGGCCTCGCCGCTGCGCTCGAGGAGCGCCGCATAGTGCGTCGCGCCCTGCCGGAGAATAGGCGATTGCTCTACGCCGTGCATCCGCTCCGCAACAGTGTCGAGCGCCTGCACGAGCTGGGCGAGCTGGGGCTTGTAGTCCTGCGCCGGCTCGATCTTTTCGAGCTGGTCGAAAGCCGCTTCCAGCCCACGCCGCATCACGGTCATTTCCGCGCCGATCTGCGCGCCCTGCGTCTCGATCGTGCGCCGGAGCGCATCGAACGCGGCGGCCGGGTCGCCGGCGTCCTCGTCCAGTGCTTGCCGTGCGATTCCTTCCCTGTCGTCGTCCAGCTCCGTCATATTCTCCGTGCCTACCTTCCCAAACCGATGCCCCGGCTAATCTGCCGGCTGCGTGACATTTCTTCTTGTAGCTGATGGGCGATGCTCTGCCCCCGGCGAAGCTCCTGCCCGATTCCAAGCTCCTGCCGGCGATTGCGCAGGATGGAATCTACCTGCGGGTCACGTTCGAGGCTCTTGGTCAGGCCGTTCATCTGGCTTTCGACCTTGGCGCGGGCATCGTCGTGCTGCCAGCCGCGAAGCTCCCGGCGCTGGCCCTGTAGTTCCTGCCAGCGTTCAACAAACCGCTCGGCCCTGACATTCGGGTCTTGCAGCGCGGCGTTTTCGCGCTTCATCCCGTCGATCACCTGCGCGACACGCTCCCGGCCGGAAAGCTCGGTCATGGCGCGCGCCGTCGCCGGGTCGTTTTGCAGGGTCGAACGCATCAAATCTTTCATGCCGTCGCGCACCTGGTCGAGCTGCTGGCCGGCATCGCCCATTTCCTGCCGCTGCATGTCGAGGACCGGCAGGCCCTCGCGCCGGTGCTGGTCGATCGACTGATAGGCCCGCGAATAGCGGTCAACGGCCTGCTCAAGCGGCGACTGCCCCCGCGCCCGCTCGGCCAGCCGGTCGGGCGCCGGCGCCTGCCGCAAGCTCCCTTCCCTTTCCGGCCGTCGCTGCATCCGCGATGCCTCGCCGCGCTCCTGTGAGGGCGCAGGGCGTGCATTGAGCTTGAGGCCGGCGAACATACCGCGCCGCTGCTTCTCGGCCTGCTGCGGCCGTTTCTGGTCGATCTGCGGGCCGTCCTCGCCGGCGCGGTCTGGCTCGCGGCTCTCGGCCGCCGCGCCGCGCCCGAGTTTCAGGCCCTCGAACGGATTGCGGCGCTGCTGTCGATCGCTGGCGAGATCTTCGCGCGGATCTGCACGAAGATCCTGCGCGAGATCCGCGCCGACTTTTTGCGAGGATCTCCGCTCAAGGGCGTGATCCCCGGCCGTCGACTCCCGTTCCGCACGTAGCCCGGCGCGCTCGGCCGGAATCTCGATCTCGCTGCGGACGCCCATTTGCTCCGCGATCCCGCGCCGCTCGGCAAAGTCGCGGGTATAGTCGAGCGTCGTTTCCTTCACGCCCGACCGGGACAGGCGGCGTTCTAGCTGGCTATAGGCCAGCTCGCCGGCGTCCTGAACCTTCCATGTGTTGCGGTGCGTCTGCGTCCCATCGGGCAAGGTGACGGGGGTGGAACCCTCATGCTGTAGGCCGATCTTCTCCCCGATCTCCGGCGCGGCCTCCTTCATGGCCCGCTCTAGATCGACGCCCCATAGGGTGCGCTGCTCGCCCTTGTCGTTTTCCAGCGTCACGAAATAGCTGTCGGACTTCTGCGGGTCATGCTCGAAGGGCGCGGCCCCATGCTCGACCAGCCGGCCGGCATTGGTGAACTCGTCCTGTGCCGCGTAGAGCTGCACCCCGTCACGATGCCGGGTCATGGCGACATAGGTTAGATGCCGGTCCATCGTCCCCGACGCCATCACATAGGAGCGATCGACCGTCGCCCCCTGATTTTTGTGAATCGTCGTCGCATAACCGTGGTCGATCGCCTGATAGTCGCCCATCGGCACGGAAACACTATCGCCGCCCCGGCCGTCGAGCTGCGCGACGATCCGGCCCGCCTCGACATGCTCGACCGTGCCTAGCATCCCGTTTTTCACGCCAAGGTCGCGGTTGTTCTCCAAGAACACGATGCGGTCGCCCGGCGCGAACTCCCTCTGCCCGGTATTGGTCTGGAAGGTCAGCGCCCGGCCCGGCCCTTCCCGCTCATGGGCGACGTCGCCCGGCGCAAGGCTGTCGTCGGCCACGCGCGCCAGCTCGCCCCGTGCCAAAACACCCCGGTCCTGTAGCTCGGCCCGGATCGCGTCATTGATGGCGCGAACATCGGCCCGGCGATGCGCCATCGCAACCCGGGTGCCGTCCGGACGTTCATCGCGATCGGCAAGGTAGTCCCGCACGATCTGGCCGCGCGCGTCCTCGCCTGTCTCGGCAAAGCTGATATTGCCGTGATCCCGATAGGCCGCCAGCCCCTCGGCCGTCCGGTGCGTGGCGAAGTCAATGGAAGCGTCCCGCTGCCAGTCCACGCGCTGCCGGCGAATCTCCGACAGCTCGGCATGGCCGATTTCCTCCGTGATCGCCCGGAACGGTGCGCCGGCCCCGATCGCCTGCAACTGCTCATGGTCGCCTACAAGGACGATCTTCGCCCCGCGCGCCTCGGCCTCGCCAACGAAGCGGGCGAGCTGGCGGCTCCCGACCATGCCCGCCTCGTCGATCACGAACACGTCGCCGCGGCCGATCGTGCCGCGGTCGTTCTCCCAACCGCGGGACCATGATGCGAGGGTGCGGCTCTGGATGCCGGAACTTTCCTCCAAGCCCTCGGCCGCCTTCCCCGACAGGGCCGCGCCGTGGACCTGATAGCCTTCGGCCTCCCACGCCTCGCGCGCGGCCGCGAGCATGGTGGACTTGCCAGCGCCGGCATAACCGACAACGGCCGCGATCCGCTCCGGCCCGGTGATATGCTCGATCGCCCGGCGCTGCTCGTCCGAAAGTCGCGCCGTCTCGATCTGGCGTTCACGTTCGCCGGCGTCCAGCTCGCCCCGCGCAACCTTCCCGGCCGTGTCATGGGAAACGCTCGACCGAATGGCGGCGTCTTGGGCATCTATCGCCCGCTCGACATGCCGGCGATCGACGCCATGACCATGAGCCGCGTGCATCCGCTGCGCGCTCTCGATCATGCCGGATTCGATCTCGACCATTTCGCGGGTGGAATAGCGAGCAAGCTCGATCTCGCCCGTTGCCGGGTCCGCGCGCTCGGGCTGCAACTCGACCAGCGCCGGCGAGGCCATCACCTTCGCAAAGGCGCTCTGGAACTCCTGCGGGTCGTCGTTGATGTAGCGATGCAGCGCCCGCGCAACGTCGTGGCGATCGAACACGCTCTTTTCCCCGGTGATGAGGGTTAGAACCTGCTCGGGCTTCTCCCGGATCAGCTCGGCATTGCGCCGGGCCGCATCCTCGTCCAGCCGCGACCGCGACACGTCGAGGCCGCGCCGTTCCATCTGCGAGGCATGGACGCCCATATGCTCGGTCGGCGCGATCTCAAGCCCGCGCTCCATGTGCGAACGATGGTCGATCCGAATATCAAGCCCGGCCATTGCAAGCCGCTCGTTGGCGATCCCCTCCCACCTCTGGCGAAGGTCGCGGAGCTGCATATCGGTCGTCGGCAGGTCGTGCGCCAGCAGCCATTTGTTTTCGCGCTCAAGATAGGTCTTGTCGCCTAGCCCGTTCTCCGTCACCTGCCGCGTGGTCATAAGGATATGGGCATGGTGATTGCGAACGTCGCTCGCCTCGTGCGGTGCATGAATGGCGAAATCCACGGCCGCGCCGTAGCGGTCGGCCAGCTCCTGCGCCATCTCCCGCGCCGCCTCTAGCCGTTCCTCGGCCGAAAGCTCATGCGGCAAGGCAACCTCGAACTCGCGGGCAACGCGGGCATCCTTCCGCTTCTCGGCAAACTCGGCGGCGTTCCAGAGCGTCGAGCGATCCCGCGCCCAATCGGCGTTGACGCCTTCCGGCAAGACGATCTCGGCATGTTCGACGCCCTGCTTTGCCGTGTAGTCGTGCGTGATGCCGTCGCGCTCGTTGGTCAACTTCTCCCCGGCACGATAAGCCATAGAGGCGACGGCGCTACGGCCCTTCGCCCGCGAAACTGGCTTCATGCTGAAATGGTAGATCGCCAACCCGTTGCCTCGATCCCGTTTCCGCCTTTCCCGTCAGCTTTCTAGCTGACAGCGCGCTGAGTTACGCAGTAACTCGTAAGTGCGCCCTTCTCAACTCAATTGCTTCGCTCTTTCGCTGTTCGGTGTGGCGCTGCGGCTAGGTCGATGCAATGAAACTGAGGCCCGGATTGTGCTGCAAAACCGCCGAAAACTCAAGCGCAACAGGCAAACACTGGAAAAGACGGCCGGGAATGATAGTCTAGGCGAACAACCGGAAAAGGAGATTTGAGGAATGGCGCGCAAATCCATTGAAGAACGTCTAGCCCAACTGGATGCGCAGCGCGCCGCCCTCAAGGCACGGCTCGGCAAGCAGGAACGCGCCAACGACACGCGCCGCAAGGTGCTGCTCGGCGCGCTCGTCCTGCATCGCCTCGAACACGGCAAGGATGAAGAATTTGCCCGGCGCTTGGGCGAATGGCTCAAGCGTGAGCTGCCCGACTTCCTGACGCGCCCCGGTGACAAGGAACTGTTTGCCGATCTGATCGGCAACGCGCCGGCCGGGGAAACGACAGGTAGCGCCGGGGGGACGGCCGCATGAGTCAGGCGAGACTTGCTTGGGGTGCGTTCAAGAACATGATGCGGCAGGCCGCGCGTGATCCGCTATGGGCGTTCGTCGCTCTGCTCGCCGCACCTTTCCGCATCTGGAAACCGCTTCTCGGGCTTCTGTTCCTCCTTGTTATCGTCCTGTTCGTCCTCGGCTTCGGCGGCCGCTTCGCTCTCGAACAAATCGGCTTTCGCGTCGGCTCGGTTCCGGTTCTCCTGCTCGATCTCGTCACGCTGCTGGTGCTGCTGGCGCTCGCCTTCCGCTTCCTCACCAATCCGCTGATTATCCATTTCGGGGATATGGACGGCGAAACCCACGGCTCAGCCCGCTTCGCCACCGACAAGGAAACCGCCGCCCTCGCCCGCGCCGATTCCGGCCTGCTGATCGGCCGCGACGGCAAGACCGGGAAGCTCCTGCGCTATGACGGCCCGGCCCATCTGCTGACGATGGCACCGACACGCACCGGCAAGGGGGTGGGAACCATCATCCCCAACCTGCTCACCGCCGACCGCTCCGTGATCTGCATCGACCCCAAGGGCGAAAATGCCAAGATCGCCGGCCGCGCCCGCCAGCAGTTCGGCCCGGTCCATGTCCTCGACCCCTTCGGCGTCACCGGCCAGCCCTCGGCCGCCTTCAATCCGCTGGAAGGGCTCGACCCGGCCGGCCTCGATGTCGCGGAAGATGCAAGCACCTTGGCCGACGCCCTCGTGTTCGATGAACCGGGCATGGCGGGCGAGGCGCATTGGAACGAGGAAGCCAAGGCGCTCATTGCCGGCCTGATCCTCCATATTGCCGCCAGCGAGCCGCGCGACAGGCGAAACCTCGCCACCCTGCGCGAATATCTCACCCTCGCCCCTGAAACCTTCGCCGCGCTCCTGAAGGACATGCAGGCGTCAATGGCCGCCTCCGGCCTGATCGCCCGCGCCGCAAACCGCCACCTCGGCAAATCCGACCGCGAGGCGGCCGGCGTCCTCTCGGCCGCGCAGCGCCATACCCATTTCCTCGACAGCCCGCGCATGGTCGCGGTCCTCGGCCGATCCGATTTCGGCTTTGCTGATCTCAAGCGCCGCAACGTCTCTGTGTTCCTCGTCCTGCCGCCCGATCGCCTCGCCACCTATTCGCGATGGCTGCGCCTGCTCGTCGCGCAAAGCCTCACCGACATGGCCCGCGATCCCGCCAAGCCGGCCGTGCCGGTCCTCTATCTGCTCGATGAGTTCGCCGCCCTCGGCCATCTGGCCCCCGTCGAGCGCGCTATGGGCCTCATGGCCGGCTACGGCGTCCAGCTCTGGCCCATCCTGCAGGACGTTCACCAGCTCCGCGCCACCTACGGGCAGCGCGCCGGCACCTTCCTGTCAAACGCCGGCGTCCTACAGGTGTTCGGCGTCAACGATCACGATAGCGCCCGCCTTGTCTCCGATCTGCTCGGGCAGGAAACCGTGGTGTTCCAGACCATGAGCCGGGCGCTCGATTCCGACAAATCCGGCATTTCCTACGGCGAGCAGCACACGGCCCGCCCGCTGCTGACCCCCGATGAGGTCCGCAACCTGCCGCAGCATGTCGAATTGCTGTTCCTCGCCGGGCAACGCCCGATCGTCGCCGGCAAGCTCGCCTATTACGCCGATGCAGAGTTCCGGGGGCTGTTCGACCAAGCATGAAGGATGAAGCCATGACCGACACCGATGCGCCCGAATGGCCCGATCCCGCCGACAAGGCCCATGCCGTCGAGCAAGCCAAGTGGCTCCGCAACCAGGTCGCAGAGGGTGGATTGCGATTTGAAGCCTATTTGCCGCCGTCGCTGGCCCTGTGGCTGCTCGATCTGATCGAACAGGACACGTTCCTTGATCCGTCCGAAGCCGTGTTCGTGATCTTGGGCGAGCATAAGGAGCTGGAACCCCATGCCGATCTGCGCCGGGAACTGCTCAAGCGCAGCATCGAGGCGGCGGCCGATGATCCCCGACCGGGGATTTCGGGCGAGGAAATGAAAGCGGAGCTGCGCGACATGCTCAAAGCCCCCCTGCCCGAGCCGGCCAGATGGGAAAAGCGGTCCCGGCGCTGACGCACCGGGGCTTTGTCACTGGCGGCCCTCCGGCTCACTACAGCGCGACATGGGGGCGCGTTCGCCTCCGGGCCGGGCGGCTACGCCGCGTCCCGTTCGTCCAGATAACGCGAATGGAGCCGGGTCAGCTCGATCCCGTCAACGGCCTGCGCTCGCCGTAAGGCAACGACCAGCTCCCCGACTTCATCAACAACACCATCGTCGCCGGAAAGCCGGGTGGCATCATCGGCCCAATCGTCCAGCGCCGTGCGCTGAACGGCAACCCCATGTCGGGCCGCCAGCTCCCGGATGATCGTTTCGGCCGTCTTGGTCGTCATGGCTTGGCCTCCGCAGGCACGGCGCTAGCCCCCGGCTGGCCCGCTCTCATCATCTAGGGCCGTAGGGACAGCCGGGGGCGGGTTGCAGGCGAATACATTGCCTAATTGCCTCTTTGCCAGCAATCAAGCAATCGCTTGAACACCCTTTTTCTGGATGACTGTCAGAAGCCGCAGCGCCGGGCCTCCCGGCTTCTTCACACCCCGCTCCCAATCCGAAACGAGGCCCTTGCTCACGTTGAGATACCGGGCAAAGACTGGTTGCGACAGGTGTTCGCGCTCCCGGATTGCGCGGATTTCCTCGGGGGGCATCGGCTCAACTGCTGTCAGGCAGGCGTCATCAAACTCGCGCATCGTCTGCTTGTCGATCGCGCCAGACTGATAAAAGCCCTCCATCATTTCATGGACGGCCGCCATTGCCTCACTCTTGTATGCCTTAGCCATCGCAATTCACCTCTAACATTCGGCCCGCCGCTACTTCCGCGTCCATCTGTGCATCGGAGAACCCAAGCACCAACTTAGCCGCCCTCTTGAACGCGGCTTCCTCGTCGTCCTCTAGGTTCGCCAAGTCGCTTTTCGCGAACCCAAATGCGAAAACCGCCCGCGTTTCCGCCCGGAAGAAAATCAGCGTCCTATAGCCGCCTGATCTTCCAGCGCCCGGCCGTGCAACACGCTGCTTGATGAGGCCGGCTCCAAGATCGGCGTCGATCAATCCACGCTCGGCGCGCTCGATCGCCTCACATAGCATCGCATCGGAGATTTTCTCCTTACGGGCGAACCTGTGAAACCTGTTGCTCTTGAAGACTCTCACCGTTGCCCCGTCATATATAACACATAGCGCCACACTTCAAGGCTATCGTCACTTACGCGCCCGCCGCCTTGCCAGCAATCAGGCATTATGCTTTTGCAGCAAGTCGGCAAGCGCCTCTCGCATAAGGTCTTCAATTGAACGGTCGGTGTCGGCTGATAGCCTCTTGACCCGGCGATGGTCCTCCGGCTCGACAACGACCGTCAATCGCTTCATCCCTGCCCGCGTGGCGGCGTGGTAACGCTTGCCCTCGCCCGGAGCCGTCGCCATGCCGGCGACGGATTCCACGATAGCGGCAGGGGATGCCTGCGCGCCCACGGCTTTCATGCTCTCGGCTAAACTCGGTCTTTTGGACATGGCCTCATCTCGTAAAATTGCCAGTTTGCCAGCAATAGCATTTAACTGCATTGCCAGCAATATGCTTTGCAGTCAAATCGGCAACTGACTTCTGAGCCAAGCCAGCAACTCGGAAACTTCGTCGCTGGCTTTGCCGCCCGGCTCATACTCTGGCGCGGTTTTGCCCGCCGTGAGCGCATGTCCGAAGGCCGCCCGCTGCTGGAAGGCAACGGGGGCAACCTCCAAATCGTGAACCTGAACGGCGGCGCGCGCATCGGCCAAGAGCTGCGTGGCGCGCGGCGGCACGGCGTTCAAAACGACAAAAGCCGGTTTTTGGGCGAGCTTCACCAGCTCGGCCGTGCTTCCGATCGCGCGAAGATCAAGGATGCCGGCGCGGCAGGGGATCAACACCAAGTCGGCCGCTCGTGTCGCGGCCATTGCCGCCGCTTCCGAGTGCGGCGCGGTGTCGATCACGACTAGCTCGGCCCCGCCATCGGTCGCAGCCTGCAAGCCTTGCGGCAAGCGGGTGTGAGGAAGTGCAACGACAACCGGGGCCTCGCCTTGTCGGCTATCGCCCCAGCCGGCGGCGCTTGCTTGGGGATCGAGGTCGATAATCGCGGCCGAAAGCCCGGCCGCCTCGGCGGCCGTGGCGATATGCAGGGCGAGGGTGGTTTTTCCAGCCCCGCCCTTTTGGCTGACAATAGCGATTGTTTTCATTTTGCTGGCATAGCAGCAATGAGAATTGACGGCAAGAAGCTTTGCTTAAATACCTTATTGCCAGCAATACAGCAAAGATTGAGCGCCGACCTTGCCCCTCGCTCCCTCTCGAAAGCCCATAGGATGCTGGCCGCAGGCGCGAACGGTGCGGATTAGGTGGTGAGGGTGCCGTTTCCCGATCCGCCCTATAAGCGGATCGGAACCGCCGCAGGGCTGCGAAAGCAGCCCGAACAGCGGCGACCGCTTATGTTTGCCCTCTTAGATAAAGATCAGATGGGGATTCAGTCTGGTTATCGGACTCACGTTTCTGGATAGCTTTCCCAAGGGCCGCCAGCGCCCGGCCTAGCGCGGTATCGCCGGCCTCGGACAGCGCCAGCTCATCGAGGGGCAGGGCCTTCTTGTAGGCGTCCACCTCGGCCGCGCGGGCTTCCTGTGCGGCGCTGTGGTCGTCGGGCAGGGGCGGGGCCTTGCTGAACCGTCCAAGGAACTGCCGGGCCTTCTCCGGCAGGGACAGGCGGTAGGCGTTGCTCGTCTGCTGGACCTGTGGGCCGCGCCCCTCGTTGCCGGTCGGCTCGTAGCGCCGCAGCCAGTCGATGAAACCATGCGCCCGCAGGTTCTTCAGCGCCCGCACGATCGTATCGCGCGACCGGCCTAGCCGATCCATGATCGTGGTGATTGACGGCTCTAGCCGGCCGGTGCGGAAGTCGATGAGATTGACGAACAGCCGCAGCACGTCCAGCGCCACCGATCCTAGCGGGCCGCTGCGCTCGCCCTTCTCGCGCAAGCCGGCCTCGTTGTAGATTTCGGCCGCCTTCAAGATCGCCTGCACGTCCTTGCGCGTCGTCGGCCGCCATATCCGGCCCTCCGATCGCCCCCGGATATGGCTATGCCGGCGAACTGGTGTCGGGCAGCGCGGGGCAGGGGGCGGGAAGACCAGCCCTAGCGCGGTCTGTCCCGATCCCCGCAGGGCGGCCCGGCGCTCATGGGCGAGCGTCGTAAGCTCGCCGGCCTCGTCGTCGGTGAGCTGGCCCGCGCCGTATCGGCTCCAAACCTCCCGCATGATTTCATCAAGCGCGTTCCCGCGCGCGCAGCCGATCGCGGCCGCGTATTGCGTCCCTAACATATGCCCTCGTCCTTCCATTTGAAGGACATGACGACTGTGGACGGCAGGCACGGCGCTCCCGTTTCCGCAAGAATCAATCTTGCGAATTGGAGTGCTCTAGCGTAGATAAGGGGAGACTTTGATGGCCCCGGCTCTACGGTGTGTCTGACGGCCTACAAAAACGCTCGACCGCGCCAACGGTCGGGCGTTTTGCCGTTATGTCCCTTGCTTCGCTTCGATATAGAACCTCAACGCTTCTTCGATGATCGGCGCGCGTGCTGACGCGCCCCGTTGCTCCTTGATCCTGTCGATTGCCTCGACAAGCTCACCCGGAACATAGGTATTCAACGCCACGCGGCCGGCCGCGATCTGCCGCGCCCTGTGGGCGGCAACGCCTCTGCGAATCTCTTCCGCGCGTTCCTTCATGTTTACAACTAAGAGCAAGCCGCCCGATTCTGCAATCCCT
>NZ_JBAFWH010000034.1:0-15246 GCF_043195015.1 Xanthobacter sediminis
CGTAGATTCTAACTTTTCTGCGCGCGAAGCCGATGTGAATAGCCGCTCCGCAGTGGCCTCGTTCGAGAATGAATGCGATCAGGTTTTCCGTAAAGCCGGAACTCAGGTCGGAAAGTCTCTCTCAGCTGCTTCCCGTCCATTGGGAGGCTCCCGATGATCGTCGCTCTGCTCAACCAGAAGGGCGGTGTCGGCAAGACCACCTTGGCGCTGCATCTCGCCGGCGCGTGGGCGAGCCGCGGCCGACGCGTCACCCTCATCGATGCGGACCCTCAGGGCTCGGCCCTCGACTGGTCGCAGCAGCGCAACCGCGAGGGGCTGCCGCGCCTGTTCGGCGTCGTCGGTCTTGCCCGCGATATGCTGCACCGGGAAGCCCCGGAGCTGGCGCGGGATGCTGACATGGTCGTCATCGACGGGCCGCCCCGTGTCGCCGGCCTGATGCGCTCGGCGTTGCTCGCCGCCGACCTGGTGCTGATCCCGGTGCAGCCATCACCGCTCGATGGCTGGGCGTCTGCCGAGATGCTGTCCCTCCTAAACGAGGCCCGCATCTATCGGCCCGAGCTTGCCGCGCGCTTCGTGCTGAACCGCTGCGGCGCCCGCACGGTGCTTGCTCGCGAGACGGCTGAGACGCTGGCAGATCACAATCCGCCTGTGCTCGCCACCACCATTGGCCAACGCGTCGCCTTCGCCATGTCAGCGCAGTCCGGACGGCTTGTCGGTGAGCTCGACGCCGGCGGGCCGGCGGTGCGGGAGGTGACAGCCCTCGCGGCGGAGATTGACCACCTCGCCGGTCCGGGATCTGCGCCATGAGCACACGACCCACCCGCCGGGGCTTTGCCGCCCGGCCGGCCGATCCAGAGCACTGGATCAAGGCCGCGGACATGAAGCCGTCGAGCGACGGCGCCTTCACCGCGCGGCTCACCATCGACGTCACGCCCGATCTACGCGGGCGCATCAAGATCGCCGCCTTCGGCCGCGGCCAGACCGTCGCGGACATGCTCCGCGATCTCCTCGCCCGCGAGTTTCCTCCCACCTCAGGAGATGCGTTATGACCGGTCCGTCCGTATCGTCCTGCGTGCCCCGGACAGTCGCCCCGGCGCCGTCTGCGCCAACCGCTGACCCACTCACCCATGTGGAACTGACCTGGATCGAGAAGCGGATCGAGAACTGGATCCGCTTCGGCCGGCCGGTCCATGCGCAGACACTCGACCGCAGCCGCCGCATCGTATCGTTCGCGCCGAACTCCATCTTCGCCTTTGTCCGATGGGCGGCGAACGACTTTGGCACCGTGGTCTCGCGCATCGACATCGTGCGCGCCGTCGCGCCGGGTGAAGCCTACCAGACGCTGCCCTTCGTACGCCCCGGCGGCGAGATCCTGCTGCGCGCCGACGGTTGGCCGAAGGTGGAGAAGGTGCTCCAGCACATGGATGCCGTCGACACCCTCGGCATCCATGGCGCGGACGTGGCACCGGACCATTGGCGCCATGTCCACAACCGCCTGGTAGCCGGTCACATGCCGCGAGCGTACTCGGTCGAGCGCCATCAGGCATGGCTCAAGCGCCGGGAGTGCGAGGCATGACCCGCTTCGGCTATGTGATGGCCACCTACTTCTCGGTGATGGGGGTGGCGGCTGCCTCGTTCGTCCCCACGCCGCTGAAGCTGGTGTGGAACGTCTCCGCCAGCGCGCCCATCGGGCTCTATGCCATCGAGCCGGCGCGCAGGCTGGAGGTCACGGACCTCCTCGCCATCGCGCCGCCGGTTGTGCTCGCCCGCTTCCTGGTGGAGCGCGGCTATGTGGGCGCCGGCGTGCCGCTGATGAAACGCGTGGCTGCGCTTCCCGGACAGGATGTCTGCCGGAGGGACCGCACCATCACGGTCGATGGTGTGGCGTATGGCGATGCGCTGGAGCGTGACCGCATGGGCCGTCCACTGCCGGTCTGGCGCGGCTGCCGCCGCATTGCCGAGGGCGAGCTCTTCCTCATGAACTTCGACGTGCCCGACAGCCTGGACGGGCGGTACTTCGGGCCGCTTCCGGCCAGCACCGTCATCGGCCGCGCCATGCCGATCTACACCGACGAGGCCGGCGATGGCCACTTCGTCTGGCGCGCGCCGACACACTGAGCGCTGCCCACCGCCTCAACCATCAAAACTCCGCGAGGCCGCCATGCTGCGGACCAGAATGAATTCGCCTGACGTGCGCCTGCTGCTGCGAACGCGCAAAGGCCATCGTGCCGCCGTCCTCCTTCTCCTTTCCGGGGTGCTCTCGGGCGCGTCGACGACTGTCCCCGCGGCTGACGTGCAGGCGCCCCGGAACGCGCCATCCGCCGTCGATCGCTACGCCGACTTCATCGCTGAGGCCGCGGAGCGCTTCGACATTCCCTCTGTCTGGATCCGCACCGTGGTGCGCGCGGAGAGCGACGGAGACCCGCGCGCGACGTCGCCCAAAGGCGCCATGGGGCTGATGCAGATCATGCCCAAGACGTGGGCCAAACTGCGCATCCATTACGGTCTCGGCGAGGATCCCTTCGATCCGCACGACAACATCATGGCCGGCGCGGCGTATTTGCGGGAGCTGTTCGACCGCTATGGCAATCCCGGTTTCCTCGCGGCCTACAATGCGGGGCCGGGCCGTTACGAAGCCTCGCGAAAAGGGCGCCCCCTGCCACCGGAGACGCGCGCCTATGTTGACAAGCTGGTGCCAGAGATCGCGCGCGGGGAGACCGAGCCCGTCGCGCCGAAATCCCTCCTTCGCCCGGTGGTCGAGACACTGTTCTGGGCTCAAGCTCCGATCTTCGCTGTGCAGCCGATCCGGACGCCGGCTGCAGATTCGGCGCCAACGGATCGCGCTCCGCCGACACCTGATGTGCGCGACGTCTCGGCCATCGCTCCGCGCGCGGAAGGCCTCTTCGTCGCGCGCGTCGGCTCCGGAGGTGCGCGATGATCACGAACGGACGCATTCGCACCCTGTCGGGTCTTCTGCTGTTCGGGCTAAGGACGGGACGGGAGGACTGGGAAACGACCGACAGATGGCGAGATAAAAGGGCGCAAGGTGCGCTGCGGTCGGGCGGTTGTTTCTGCTCGGGAATTTCCAGCCAAACACACATTGCGCCGCAGATCGGCAATGTGCGTCAAGTGATCAAGCCATTGCACTCGTTCGCGTTCTTGCACCTTGTGAGCGTGCGCTATGGCCGATGACCGGGAATTCCGCGTCCGGCCCGGCCGCATCCGCTCGACCCGCGCGCAGCGGGGCCGGCCCTTCATCGCTCAGGCGCTCGCGGCGGCCCAGAAGGCCGGCGGGCATGTCTCCCGATCCGGCCGGATCTCGTCCGGTGCCCGCTCGCACTTCGGCCGAGGCCGGACTGCCAGCGTCGTCGCCAATCGCTTGCTCACCGGGCGTTCGCGCGTTGTGGTCGTCAAGACCCGCGTGGTCCGGCACACTGCGCGGGCCACGCCACTATCCGCGCATCTGTCTTATCTGCGCCGGGAAGGGGTGACCCGGGATGGAGCGAAGGCGCACCTGTTCGGGCCGGGCGCCGAGGAGGGGGACGGCCGCGCCTTCGCGGAGCGCTGCGCCGATGATCGCCATCATTTCCGGTTCATCGTTTCGCCCGAGGACGCGGCGGACATAGCCGGCCTCCGGTCCTTCGCCAGCGATCTCGTAGGACACATGGAGAAGGACCTCGGCACGAAGCTCGACTGGGTCGGCGTCGACCACTGGAACACCGACAATCCCCACCTCCACATATTGGTGCGGGGCCGGACCGATGACGGCCAGGACCTCGTCATCTCCCGTGACTACATCAAGGAGGGCATGCGCGCTCGTGCTCAGGATCTGGTCACCCAGGAATTGGGCCCGCGCACCGACCTCGACATCCAGCGCGCCGTCGAGCGGCAGGTCGAGGCGGAGGGCTGGACCCAGCTCGACCGCCAGCTGCTTCGGGACCAGCGCGAGGCCGGCATGATCGATGTGGCGCGCGATGCCGATGCCGGGCCGGATGCTTTCCTGCCGATGAAGGTCGGCCGGCTGCGCAAGCTCGAGGCCCTCGGGCTCGCCGATGAGATCGGCCCCGGCCAATGGGTGATCGACGAGAAAGCGGAAGCGACGCTGCGCGCGCTCAGCGAGCGCGGTGATATCATCAAGCGGATGCACCGCGCCCTCACAGCGCAGGGCATCGAGCGGGGCACGGCAAGCTACGTGCTCGCCGGAGAGAACCTCGACGCGTCTGTCATCGGTCGTCTCGTCGATCGCGGTCTCGATGACGAGCTGAAGGGCTCAGCCTATGCCGTCGTGGATGGTGTCGACGGGCGCTCTCACCACATCCGCCTACCCGACCTCGATGCGGCAGGCGATGGCGCTCCCGGCTCCATCGTCGAGCTCCGGAGGTTCGAGGACGGGCGGAGTCAGGCGCGGGTTGCGCTCGCGGTCCGCTCCGACCTCGACATCGAGCGGCAGATCACGGCCTCCGGTGCCACCTGGCTCGACCGGCAGGTGCTCAGCCGAGCGCCGGCGTCCTTGTCGGAGGGCGGCTTTGGTTCGGAGGTGCGAGAGGCGATGGAACGTCGGGCAGATCATCTGGTCCGGGAAGGGCTAGCCGAGCGCCAAGGCCAGCGCGTCACCTTCGCCCGTGACCTGATCGAGACCCTGCGCCGGCGGGAGGTCGAGGCGCTGGGCGAGAAGCTTTCCGGGGAGACCGGGCAGCCGTTCAATCGGTCAGGCATGGGAGACTATGTCGCCGGCACCTACCGCCAGCGCTTCGCGCTCGCCTCCGGTCGCTTCGCCATGATCGATGACGGACTCGGCTTCCAGCTCGTGCCCTGGACGCCCTCGCTGGAGAAGCAGCTCGGCAAGCACGTCTCCGGTGTCGCCCGCACCGACGGCGGCATCGATTGGTCCTTCGGCCGCAAGCGCGGCCTCGGCCTCTGACCCCACCCCTCACCGGAGCGCCTTATGTCCGCGACCAAGATCCTCTGGGGCCAGATCCTCCTCGTCCTCGCCATAGTGCTCGCCACCACCTGGGGCGCCACGCAGTTCGTGGCGTGGCGGCTCGGCTTCCAGGACCAACTCGGGCCGCCCTGGTTCCTGCTGGGGCCCTGGCCCGTCTATCCTCCGCCAGCCTTCTTCTGGTGGTGGTACTTCTACGACGCCTATGCGCCGGCGATTTTCACCGAGGGCGCGATCATCGCCGCCTCGGGTGGTTTCCTCTCCATTGCCGCCGCAATCGGCCTCTCGGTCTGGCGGGCGCGGGAGGCGAGGCGGGTCGAGACCTATGGCTCCGCCCGCTGGGCCGAGTCGGACGAGATACGCGCAGCCGGGCTACTCGGTCCTGACGGCGTGGTGCTTGGTCGCCATGGACGGGGCTATCTGCGCCATGATGGACCCGAGCACGTCCTGTGCTTCGCGCCCACCCGCTCCGGTAAAGGCGTCGGCCTCGTCGTGCCCTCGCTGCTCACCTGGCCTGGCTCGGCCATCGTCCATGACATCAAGGGCGAGAACTGGCAGCTCACCGCCGGCTTCCGAGCCCGGCATGGGCGCGTGCTGCTGTTCGACCCCACCAATGTGCGGTCCTCCGCCTACAATCCCCTGCTGGAGGTCCGCCGCGGTGAATGGGAGGTGCGGGACGTCCAGAACATTGCCGACATCCTGGTGGACCCCGAGGGCTCGCTGGAAAAGCGCAACCACTGGGAGAAGACCAGCCACGCCCTCCTCGTGGGCGCCATCCTCCATGTGCTCTATGCCGAGCGGGACAAGACCCTGGCCGGTGTCGCCGCTTTCCTCTCCGATCCCCGGCGGCCCATCGAGACGACCCTCGCCGCCATGATGACGATGGCGCACCTTGGGGAGGCCGGTCCCCATCCGGTGATCGCCAGCGCCGCTCGCGAGCTCCTGAATAAGTCGGAGAATGAGCGCTCCGGCGTTCTTTCCACCGCCATGTCCTTCCTCGGGCTCTACCGAGACCCCGTTGTCGCCGAGGTGACCCGGCGCTGCGACTGGCGCATCACCGACCTGGTAACAGGTGCCCGGCCGACCACACTCTACCTCGTCGTGCCGCCCTCGGACATCAACCGGACCAAGCCGCTCATCCGCCTGATCCTCAACCAGGTGGGCCGCCGCCTCACCGAAGACCTGCAGGCGAAGTCCGGCCGCCACCGGCTCCTCCTGATGCTGGACGAGTTCCCGGCGCTGGGGCGGCTCGACTTCTTCGAGAGCGCGCTGGCCTTCATGGCCGGCTACGGGCTCAAGAGCTTCCTCATCGCCCAGTCCCTGAACCAGATTGAAAAGGCCTACGGGCCGAACAACTCCATCCTCGACAACTGCCATGTGCGAGTGAGCTTCGCCACCAATGATGAGCGCACCGCCAAGCGCGTGTCCGACGCTCTCGGCACCGCCACCGAGATGAAGGCTATGAAGAACTATGCCGGCCACCGGCTCTCCCCTTGGCTCGGCCACCTCATGGTCTCCCGCTCGGAGACGGCGCGCCCGCTTCTGACACCGGGCGAGGTCATGCAGCTTCCGCCCGCTGATGAGATCGTCATGGTCGCCGGCACGCCGCCGATACGGGCGAAGAAGGCTCGGTATTATGAGGATGAGCGCTTCAGGGAGCGGGTGCTGCCCCCGCCGGAGCTTTTGGCCCCTCGCAATCGCCAGCCCGACGACTGGACCGTCTTGCCGCTGCCAGCGCCGTCACAGTTGAGCCTGCTGGTCGAGGGCAGCGACGACGAGGACACCACGGGTTCGGAGCAACGGCGCCAACCCGAACTCGCACGGGTCGAGACGGTGGAGGCGCTGCAGCAAGTGCGGAACGAGTTCGAGATCGATCTGGTCGATGAGGCTGAGGACGATGCGGCACGGACCAGTCGAATGACCAGACTCACGCAAGGCGTTGCACGTCAGGTCTCGCTCGACCCCAATGACGGTATGGAGCTGTGACGTCTATGGCTCCGCGCAAGAAGAAAGCGCAGATCTCGGTCTATCTGGATCCGACGACGATGGGGTTGTTGGCTGACTATGCGACACGGCGTGACCAGCCCCAGTCCCTGATCGCGGAGGCGGCCATCGCGTCCTTTCTGTCGCCTGACGCGGCTGAACAGCGGGAGGCTGTCATCACCAAACGCCTCGATCAGCTGGATAGGCGGATGGCCCGGCAGGAGCGGGATCTCGGCATTGCCGTCGAGACCTTGGCCGTGTTCGTGCGGTTCTGGCTGGCGATCACACCGGCCTTGCCGGAGTCGGCGGCCCAAGCCGCGCGAGCCAAGGCTGCGGAGCGGTACGAGGCGTTTGTCGCGACGTTGGGGCGGCGGCTCGCGAAGGGTCCGAGGTTAATGCAGGAGGTTGCGGAGGAGGGAGGACTTTCAAATCGTCAAAAAGGTCCACTTGCGCCAGAAGCTGATACGTGAATGCGCACAGAACGGTGACGCCCTCTGCTCTCTTTCTTTCCAAAGGGATAGGGAGTGTCCGAAAGTTGGGTTCCAGCGGCTTGACGTCCCTTCTTGGTAAGATTATCTTACTAGGCGTAAGGACGGTGCCTATGACCCTCGATGAAGCCAAAGCAGCGATCATCAAGACTCTGCAAAGGGTGCAAGATGCGAGCGGGCTATCGTGCCCGGCCTTGACCGACCGAGATGTACCGCGTCGGGTCCTCGATCAGTTCGACAGTACGGTTTGGCCGGTCGCGACATCATGGATAGCCAAGGAGCTTGGAGTGAAAATTGAGAATAACGTACATGTGTTTGGTGGCAAAAATGGTGGCCCTTTGCTGACGATCAAACAATCGGCACAGCTGATCTGCGCGCATGTCGCCGCACAGAGCTTCGCGGTGGCGGCGGAATGAGCAAAGATCCTGAACAGCGCCAGCGCATCGCCGAGCGCATCCGTGAGGCGCGCACGCTTGCTGGCCTTAGTCAAGGGCAGGTTGCCAAAATGATGGGCATGCACCGGCCTTCGATCAGTGAGATAGAGGCCGGCAATCGCCGTGTAAGTGCCGATGAACTTGCACGGCTGTCGGATATATTTGATGTCGGCATTGAATACCTTCTTGGGGAGGCGCCAGAAAAATTGAATATAAATGATCCGAAGCTCCAACTTGCAGCGCGGGAGCTTGCTAAATTATCGCCCGATGCTCTCGACCAGCTGTTGCGCGCGCTTGCCGCTGTCCGCACCAACAGCGACGATGGGAAGAAGAGTTAATCGTGAATCGGCGCAATTTGATCCTCGATGGTGCACAGGCCGCGTCAGAGGTGCGTGATAGCCTCGGCCTCGATCTCGTCGCACCTGTTGATATCTACTCTATCGCCGAGGCGATGGGCATTCGCGTCCGTTTCCTTCCAGTCAGCATGGAAGGCTTCTATCGCAAGGGGGCCCCACCACGGATTATGCTTTCGGCATTGAGGCCGCTCGCGCGCCAGGCGTTCACCTGCGCTCATGAGGTCGGCCATCATTGGTTCGGTCACGGTTCAACAATCGATGAGCTTCAGGGTGACGAACGCCAGGACTCCGATATTCCCGAAGAAATCCTCGCCAATGCCTTCGCCGCGTTCATGCTGATGCCGTCGATCGGGGTTCGGCGCGCCTTCAACAGCCGCGGTTGGAAGCCCGCGACAGCCAACCCGGTTCAAATCCTGACGATCGCGACCGAGTTCGGTGTCGGTTACAATACCCTTCTTACCCACCTCTCGATAACTTTGTCGGACATGCCGCGCAATGTACGCGTTGAGCTCGGCAAATGGACTCCACAGCGCATTCGCAAGCGGTTGCTCGGTGATAACGAGGCCAATGGCCTTGCTATCCTAGATTCGAACCAACAGTCCACGGGCATCGATCTCGAAGAAGGCTTTGCCCTCGCCGTACCATCTGGCGCCAAGATCACCGGTACCATGCTGAAGCCGCGCCAGACCATAGAGGGCTTCGATGTCTACGATGCGGTTGGCCGTGGCCGCGCAAACGTCACAACGGCACATTGGCAGGCCGAGGCACGCGTGGCGCCGGCCAAGTTTATCGGCCCCGCCAACTACCGCTTCTTGGAGGACCCTGATGAGCAGGACTGAACCCGAAACGATTGTTGCAGCCAATCTATCATTGGGTTGGGCGGCGGTACTTGATCGGCTTGCTCATCCAGGCGTCGAGGCCATTTCGCCACTAAGTCTGTCGATCACGGGATTCGACGATCAGGGAGCTCCCGCCGAAGTGCAGGCGATTCGCGCCGGCGTGGATGCATTACTTAAGGCCAAAGGCAAGCGCGATATAGAGAACGTCGCTTGGACGATTTTTCCCGAGCGCTATTGGCGAATGGCAGGTGGGGACCGCGTTGCTTTTTTCGAAATGTTCCGAGAGGCCTTTTCACGCATACAAGATTATAATCCACAGAACAATAAGCGTGGTTCATATTTCCAGCGTATGGTGGATTTCGAAGGTGGGGGAAAAAGCTTCAATCAGCTTGCCTGGATTCTCGATGAATACAACCGTAATCCAAATGGGCGGCGTTCGAAATGGCAGGCTACGACGTTCGACCCCTATCGCGATATGCTAACCACTGCTCAACTCGAATTTCCCTGCCTTCAGCAGGTGAGCTTTACGTTCTTGGGAAATGAAGGGCTCATCTTAAACGCCTTTTATGCCACTCAACAGATCGTTCACAAGGGTTACGGCAATTATCTCGGCCTCGCTCGCCTTGGTGCATTTATGGCATCCCAGATGGGGCGCCGACTTGAACGACTCAATATTTTTGTCGGAATAGCAAAGATGGACAAGATCGGTAAGTCTGATCCTGATTTCGCCGCCTTGCTCACCACAGTGCGCGCCGAACTTACGGCATCCAAAAACCTCCAGAGTGTGGCGTGACATGACAATGGGCCATTCACGCCCCGCGTTTCGCAGATCGAACCGATTTGCCGATCTTCAGCCAACCCCTGTGTTCGACACTTACTGGCGCTTCGCGGCGGAGCGCCAGGCAATTTTCTTTCGCAGGCTCGAGGGAAGAAAGGCGCCTTGGACAGACGATCCAATTCTCGCACGGCACCGTTTCACCAATGCTTATCGCGCCACTGATCGCGTCAGCCAGTTTCTCATTCGCGAGGTTGTCTATGGCGAAGGCCGCAGCGACGCCGCGAATGAGGTCGTATTTCGCGTGTTGATGTTCAAGCTATTCAATAAGATCGAGACTTGGAACCTACTTGAGGAGCAGCTCGGGCAGTTGAGGTGGGAGACATTCGATTATAAAGCTTACGATCTGGTCTTAACTGAAGCGATGCAGCGTGGGGGGAAGCTGTACTCGGCGGCCTACATTATTCCACCGGTAAGGTGGAAAGACGGTGATGGCGTTAAACATCGCGGTCACTTACGTCTAGTGCGAGAGGCGCTCGGCGGAGGATTAACGGATGCCATTGAGGCAGCTATGTCACTTGCAGATGTCTTTATATTGCTTAAGAAAATGCCGTCATTTGGAGATTTTCTAGCTTTTCAACTCGCTATAGATATTAATTATTCGACCGTCATCGATTTTGCCGAAGATAGTTTCGTCGTTGCGGGGCCAGGTGCGCGCGATGGAATTGCAAAATGCTTCGTTAATTATTCCGATTATGAGCCGGAAGATATCATCGAATTCATGTGCGATCAGCAAGAACGCGAGTTTTCGCGCTTAGATTTGGATTTCAAGACGCTTTGGGGGCGCCCGCTTCAACTTATCGATTGTCAAAATCTATTTTGTGAGATCAGCAAATATGCTCGCGTTGCACACCCTGAAATTCCCGGAGTATCGGGCCGCACGCGCATTAAGCAAATCTTCAAGCCCGCAGGGCTGCCGTTCCCGGTATGGCTTCCGCCCAAGTGGGGCCTCAATAAGCAATTGCACAACTGGTCTGCCCGCACTCCCCAACTGCTATGAAGGAAGCTCCCATGCAATTAGCTGAATATCAGCGTCTGGCTCTTGAGACCGATCGCACCAACCTCAACGGCGCCGACGCTGCACAACTTGTTCCTCTTCTAGGCCTTGCGGGCGAGGCAGGTCAATTGCTCTCGGAATATAAGAAGCGTTTGCGAGACGGGCCGTCGCACGTCCGTTTTGTCGACCGGGTGCGTGAAGAGCTTGGCGATATCCTCTGGTATGTTGCCAATGTCGCCAGCAAATATGGCCTAGAGCTGGAGGATGTCGCCGCGGACAATCTTGCAAAAACACGCGCACGATTCGGAGATGGTGCAGGAGTTGTGCTCGGTGGCAGCGGCATGGAGACCGAGAGCTTCCCTGAACGCTTCACCCTTTCATTCGAACAGCAGGCAGATGGCGACAGGGTGATCGTGCGCACGCTCTTTGATGGTGAGCAGGTGGGCGCCGAGTTGACAGACAACGCTCATGAAGACGACGGTTACCGCTTCCATGACGTCTTTCATGCTGGCTTTGTCGCTGTCCTTGGGTGGTCGCCGGTACTGCGCAAGCTCCTCGGTTGCAAGCGTCGTAGCAGCGCTAAGGTCGACGAGGTGGAAGATGGCGGGCGTGCCGCAGTGATCGAGGAAGGAATCTCCGCTGTCATCTTCGACTATGGCCGCAACCACAATTTTCTCAAGGGCACAGGCGGGGTTGACGAAGCGCTACTGAAAACGGTGCGGGGAATGAGTTCGCACCTTGAGGTAGCTGAGCAGCCAGAGGCCTTATGGCAGAGCGCGATCATCCAGAGTTTTGCCGCTTGGCGGCAGATAGTCGCCGCGCAAGGCGGTAGCGTGGAGATCGACCGAACGACGCGAACATTGCGTTACATGGGGGAGGCGCCAAAAGCAAGCGCGACCGCGGCGGCATTGTGAGTGGCATGCGTCAGACTGATTTGCCAGCTACTGACACCGCGTTTTGTCGCCGCGGAAAGCGCACCGCCAGCCACCTTCACAATTGGCGGCATAGTACCGTTCGACACAATCTCGATATCGGTCAGCGAGATGCCATCTTGGAGTCCACCAATTGTTTTAAGCACTGCCTCCTTGGCCGCAAACCGGGCGGCGAGCCGGACTAGCCGATCAGCGTCCGCGCCTACCTCTGCCTGCTCTTCCGCAGTGAAGCAGCGGTTAAGGACGTCTGAATCGAAATTGCCATAAAGCCGATCAAATCGCTCAATATCGACGATGTCGATTCCAATCGCGACAACGTTCATGGATGCCTGCGGCAATCGCTTATCGGGCGGCGCTGCGCTTCAATTCGGGATCCTGAATGCTATCGAGCTTTTGGCGACGCTCGTCAGCAATTCGCTTCGCGTCGAGAAGCACCTGCTCCATCGCTTGACGGTGCTTAGAAACCACCTGCGATGCCGTCCCCGTGATGGTTGCACGACTGCCAATGTCGGACTTTCTAAGGGTGGTGCTTTTCCAAGCCATGGCCATCTTCCAATTCAAACAGCTCTCTTATTATCAGATCAAAGAACTCCCTTACAGAACTTTCGATCTCGGTAATCGCGTACTCCAGACGCTCATCGGTAGGTAGCTGAGCGTCTCCCCCAATGTGGACGGCCATTCTGACTTCCCCGTTGGTATCCGATATAGGGATGCATAATTGCCAAGCCAACTCCGGCCAGCACAATTTGCGGCGCAAGCGATTGGCGTCGCCTGGCATATCAAGTTCGGGGGGGAAAGGTGCCAATTCAAACCTCGACTCGCCTCCCAACCACGCTGCGCCGAGTACCGAACCGGAAAGCGGGACCAGCATTCCCTCGTCTGTATCCGGCTCATAACCGGAGAAAAACCGCAGCCGCAACGAGTGGTGGTAGTCGCGCTCGGGAGCCGCAACCGCAACTCGCACCCGTTGGGCTTTCATGCCGAGTGCAGATTCAATGATATCCTCAGCAAGACCGCGAGCCACTCCACACGCATTGCGGTAGAGTTCCGGTCGACGAAACAAACGCTTGTCAAGGCGGACGGATGCCGCCGCTTCGCCATCGCGCACTTCCTGGCGAGCTTGCTCCAGGGTCATATCAAATTCGAGCAGTTTGAGTCCGCTCTCCAGCACTAATTGCTCTGCTTGGCCCGAAACTCGTAGGTTCAGTTCCCCCGAGCCGAACAGTGCAGTTCTGATTGCTGAGGGGACCCAGTTGAAGCGGCGAATGATCGGGGCATTCGATGTATCGGCGATCTCGATGGCGATCGTCAGAGCCTCGGGGTCGAGTTCGCGCTCTTCGTCGAAAGGCCAAGCTGGCAGATTCGAAACGATCCCACCATCGACAAAGGCTGATGGCCCAATCCGCCAGGGCGCGAAGATGAGCGGTAAGCAGATTGATGCGGCGACCGCGTCGGCGACCGCGATTTGTGGTGTGCGCTCGGGTGAGAACAGTTGAAGGCGACGGCGGCTTAGATCGGCGCTTACGATTTTGAGCGTAGGTCTTCCCTCGCATCCGAAGTCGCTCATCTTGACCATCCGACCCGGCTCGTCGGGAAACATCCTATGCTGGAGCAGCGTCGCAAGCGCTGTGCGGAAACGATGCAAGTCGGCGAGTCCACCGACCAAAACCCGCCCAATGCGCAAGCCTACGAACGCCAGGGCGAGCACACTTGCGATTCCCGCAAATATTATTGTACACGATCGACTTGCGCCGACTCCAACCAGACCAATGAGCCCAACCAGAATAACACTGCACGTAGCAGCTGCCAGCAGTTGAGGATGGTTTGCGGCCCAACGAAATAACGCTACCCGGGCCCACCCACCGTGCCCGAAAATGTCCGTCGCCTTCACGATCTTTGAATCGATCTCACGGAGCTTATCGATGATGGACGCGCTGCCGTCCGGATCAAGCATCTCGCGCGAGGAAAAGCCTGCAGCCCTTAGCGCAGCGACAATAGCACCTGCCGACGTACCTGCGAGGCCACAGAATGTGACGTCACGGTCTTCGAGCGCTTTGAGTGCACCCACATGGATTAATCCCTTTGCGCCTCCTCCGGCGAACGCGACGAAAACCCGATTTGACCGAGGCGTTGAGTGTGACTCCGCCATGTCCCTACCAATGGTTTAAAACCAAATCTAGCGACGCCAAGCCTCTCAAGGCTCGCGCATCGACCCAGATATCACCTGCGAGAAGCCACCTCAACGGGATGCCAAGCGGTGAGAATGGAGGACGACGGCCCAGAGATCAGTGCTGACTGGATGTACATTAGGGAGAAGGATGGTGACTAGGTCTCCCTGGCGATCGATGATGCTGCCTTTCTGCAAACTACCTACATGTCGATCTGTTAGCGTGGAGCATTGATGACACTGGCAGCTATCTTTCGCAATAGCGGATTATCGGGCCCTGCACGTGCAGCAAATGCCTCCGTCAAGCCTCCGCTTTTAGCATGCAGTTAAGATTCGGCTTCGTCATTACCATGAACCGCCCCGAGTTTTCTAGACGCCCTCGGCTTTGGCTTTGTGCTGCCGTTCGAACTCGATGGGTGACAGCATTCCGTTCCGTGCATGCTTGCGTGTCGGATTGTAGAACATCTCGATGTAATCGAACACGTCCCGGCGTGCCTCGTCGCGCGAGCGGTAGACCTTGCGGCGGATGCGTTCGCGCTTGAGCAGGTTGAAGAAGCTCTCGGCCACGGCGTTGTCATGGCAGTTGCCGCGACGGCTCATCGAGGGCTGCAGATCGTGGTGTTTTAGGAACGAAGCCCACTCCATGCTGGTGAACTGGCTCCCCTGATCCGAATGCACCAGCCACGGCCCTTCGGCTTGCGTCGCCAGACGGCGGCGAGCAGCGCCTGAAGCACGACGTTGGTGGTCTGCCGGGCCTGCATGGACCAGCCGACGACGCGGCGGGAGAAGAGGTCGATCACGACTGCCAGATAGGCGAAGCCTTCGTGGGTGCGGATATAGGTGATGTCGGTCACCCAGGCCTTGTCCGGCGCCTCCGCGTCAAACCGGCGATCGAGCGTGTTGTCGACCGCCAGGGATGGCTTGCCTCCATAGTGGCCGGGGCGGCGCTTGTAGCCGATCTGCGCCCGGATGCCGGCGAGCCGCGTCAGCCGCGCAACTCGGTTGGGACAGCAGCTCTCGCCCATGTCCGCCAGGTCGTCGTGGAGCTTGCGATAGCCATAGACCTTGCCGCTCTCGCGCCATGCGGCGCGGATCAGCTCGGTCTGTCGGTGGTCTTCCTGCGCGCGCTTGCTCAGCGGCTCCTTCAGCCAGGCGTAGAAGCCGCTGGGCTGGACACGCAGGCACCGACACATGGCGCGGATCGAAAACAGCAGGCGATGCTCGGCGATGAACGCGTACTTCACTTTGAATCCTTGGCGAAGTACGCGGCCGCTTT
>NZ_JBAFWH010000035.1:0-13941 GCF_043195015.1 Xanthobacter sediminis
CGACGGGGGCGTCAACGGATGGGTTTCCGGCGCCATCGTCAACAACGCGTCGCTGGTCTACGATCTCGCCACCGAATATGTCTTTCCGCGGGAATTGAGCGGCTCGGGGCGCGTCTCCTTCCGGGGCGGCGGCACCGTGCATTTCGAGGGCAGCGCCTTCGCTGGACCGGTCTTCCTCAATGGGGCGGATCTCATCCTTGCGCGCGGCGTTTCCAGCGCCGCGGCGTTCACGGTCGGTGCGGACAGCACGCTTAGCGGAGCGGGAACCATCGGCGCGCTCACGGTGAATGACGGGGGCGTGGTTTCGCCGGGCTATTCGCCGGGCACCCTCCAGGTTTCCGGCAGCGTCGCCTTCAATTCCGGATCGACCTATCGTGCCGATGTGGCGCCGGGTCATGTCAATGACCTCATCGCGGCTGGGGGAGCGCTCTCCATCGCGGACGGGAGCCGGCTCGACATCAAGGGCGCGCGTGGCAGCTACGCCAACTCCTGGACCTTCACCATCCTCTCGGCTGCCGGCGGTGTTTCCGGTGCATTTTCCGAGGCGACCTCGAATTTCGCCTTCCTCGATCCTCTGCTCACCTATGGCAGCACGTTCGTGGACGTGACTCTGGTACGCAAGGATATTCCCTTCGCTGCGGAAGCGTTCACGCAGAACCAGTGGGCGACAGCCGTCGCGCTTGAATCGCTTGGCGCCGGTAACGCGGTCTACGACGCCGTCGCCTCGCAGCTGAAGGGCGAGGCTCATACGGCATTCGATGCGTTGTCCGGCGAGGCTTATGCCTCGGTGGAAACGGTGATGCAGCAGCAGTCCGCCTACGTACGGGACGGCGTGACCGGCCGCCTGCGGCAGGCCTTTGCGATCGATGGCGCCGGCGGCCCCGCCACCGCCGGCTTCGGCGGCGGGCTGGCGCTGGTCATGTGGGTCCAGGGCTTCGGCGGCTGGGGCGAAACCTTCTCGGACGGCAACGCGGCCTCCATCTCAAACTCCATCGGCGGCGTGCTCGGCGGGGTGGATGCGCCGCTCGGGGAGAACTGGCGGATCGGTGCCTATGGCGGCTACAGCGCGTCCTGGTTCGATGTGTCGGCGCGCGCCTCTTCCGGCTCGATGGACAATTACAATGCCGGCCTCTACGCGGGCGCCCGCTATGGGCAGGTGGCCCTGCGGCTTGGCGGCGGCTATGCGTGGCACGACGTGTCCCTGTCCCGCTCCGTGGCCTTTCCGGGCTATGCGGCGCAGGTTTCCTCCGGCTACACGGGCGGCGAGGCGCAGCTCTTCGGGCAGGTCGGCTACGATTTTTCAGCAAACGGCCTCGCCTTCGAGCCCTTCGCCGGCCTCGCCTATGTGCATCTGGAAGGGGCATCGGCGGTGGAGAGCTGGTCGAGTGCCGCGCTCGACGTGAGCACCGGCGCCATGGACACGCTCTACGGTACGCTCGGGTTGCGGATCGCGGCGCCGTTCGATCTTGCCGGCCACACCGTGACGCCGAGCCTGATGGCAGGTTGGCAGCACGCATTCGGCGACATCATACCGGAAGCCAGCATGCGCTTCGCCGGCGGCTCCACGCCGTTCTCCGTGCTCGGCGCGCCGATCGCGATCGATACGGCGGTTGTCCTGGCGGGGCTTGGCTATGCGTTGTCGCCACTGGCGACCTTGACCCTGAAATACGACGGCCAGATCGCCTCTTCAGCGGTCGAAAGCGCGTTCACCGGGCAGCTTCAGATTCGCTTCTGAGTTTGCCGTCGAGGTTGTCCCGGAAGTCTGGACAGGGAGCCAAGGTTCGTTCGGCCTCGTAGAATGATGAGCCAAGCTCGGCAAATCCGCGGACGCGTCTGCTAAACCGGGACCACCTCACCGCGGACCGGGGGCGCAGGGCACTCATTTCGCAGGACTTTCGGTGTCCCGGCGAAGGCCGCAGGTCTCTTCGGCCCGCTCCGGGCCGGCATCATGGATCTCGGCGAAGCTGATCGTCCCTGCGCTGATCCAATGAACCCCCACAAGCAGCGGCCTTCGGCGCACATCAAGCGCGTGAAGGCCAGCCACATAGGCGGAAAGCTGGGGCCAGTGGCGCAGGAAGCCAGCCTCCGAGTCCACTTCCGCGTCGCTCTTGTGGTCGATGAGGGCAAGGCCTGCCTCGCCCTCGGCCAGAAGATCAAGGGTGGCTGAGAGCTGCGCTCCGTCGGCAAGGATCGCCTCCACCGGAACCTCTGTTGTGATCCGCGTGTAGCCGCGACCGGCGAGCCAGGCGCGGAGCGCCTCAGCGCGCCAGGCCAGGGCCGGTACATCCTGCGCCGCGAGGCCGAGATGGCCGGGAAGGCGAGACGCGAGGTCGGGCCGCGTCAGCAGCAGGCGGAGCGCCTCATGGAGCACGGTTCCGCGCTCCGCTGCCGATCGCCATGGCCCAGCCATCAACGGGGCATCCGGAGCATCCAACGCCTGCGTGGTCAGGGGGCCCGGCGCAGCGGCAAGCGGACGTTCGAGCAGCGAGGGCACGAGTCGTGCCGGCCCTGCCGTGGCCCGCGGCGAACTCGGCACCACGGCGCGGCGGCCGAGACGCGGGAGAAGCGGCGCGGGGGCGAACGGCGGGCTGTCGAACTCGGGCGGCATTGTTTTGCCGCAAAACGAGACCCTTGCGGGGTGGCTCTTTCCACCGATGTGGAGCTTTCCTGCCTCAACACGCAGGCCGCATCTCAGGGCCAGCAAGGCGGCTGCGGAGAAGCATGGTTCGTCGGGCTGGCCGAATGCCTTCTGCACGGCGGCATTCGGCCATTCCAGCACCAGCGTGTCGCGGGCGCGGGTGATGGCCACATAAGCGAGGCGCCGCACGGTGGCTTCCGCCTCGACCGCATCGGCGGCGAAGAAGCGGTCCGCGACCACCGGAGCGGCAAAGGCGGGAGAGAAGCGCAGCCGCGTGTGTTCAATCAGCCTGTCGAGGTCGGAGAAGTCGGCGCAGGTACTGGAGAGTGCACCGGCGCGGGGGCTGAAGGCGTGGTCGAGGCCGGCCACAGCCACCACCGGCCATTCCCGGCCCTTGGAGGCGTGCCAGGTGACGACCTCGATGCCGCCGGCCTTTCGCCCGGAGGGATCGGGATGCAGATCGAATCCACGTTCTCCGAGCTGAGACCTGAGCCAGCCGAGGAACACCCGGGTATTGGAACCATGGAATCCCGCCGCCGCCCGCATGTCACGGTGGGTGGCGAGGAATGCCTCCGCCTCTGCCTCCAGGCGGATGAGGTCGGCACGGGCCCGTACGGGGTCTTCCTGCAGCTCGGAGAAGTCCCGAAGCTGGGCAGCCGCGATCACCTCTTCCAGCAACGCCCGCACGGTGCGCAGCGGCGCGGCATCTCCGAGGGCGCGCAGGGCATCGAGCGCGGGATGGGAGAGGTCTCCCGTGGTGAGTATCTGGCGCAGCGCGCTCTCCAGCGGCACCCGCGGCGGGCCAAGGACGAGGAAGCACAGCGCGGCATGGAGATCGCGCGGATCATCCGCCACCTCCAGCGCATGGCAGGCCGCCTGAACGACGGGGCTGCCCCACCAGCCGCCAGCGTTCACTTGAACCGGCAGGCCGAGCGCGCGCAGTGCCGACGCATAAGCGGCACACTGGCTGTTGGTGGGGCAGAGGACGGCGATGTCTCCCGGCTGCAAGGGACGGGCTTTGCCCGTGTGCCGGTCGATGACGCGGGCATCGTCGCGCGCCAACATTGCGGCGAGGTGAGCGGCGAGGTGGTGCGGCGGCCGAACGTTGCTCCGCCCCTTGCGCGGCGCTTCGGTGACCACCACTTCGAGCGCGCTGCCGGGTGATTTCGCGCGCGTGGGAGCGAGAGAGTCATAGGAACCTGGAAACAGCCCTGCCCCTATCGCGTTCACGAAGTCCATGATCCGCGGATCGGACCGCCAGTTGCGGTCGAGTGGTTTCACCTGCCCCGCGAAGGCGGTGGCGATGGCGCCCATGAGCCGCGAGTCCGCGCCCTGGAAACCCATGATGGCCTGCTTCACGTCACCCACCAGAATGGTGCGCGGGGCATGGCGGGCGAGCGACCAGACGAGGTCGAACTGGATGGAGTTGGTGTCCTGGAATTCGTCCACGATCACGCAGTCGATCTCGTCGAGCACGGCGGCGCGCACGTCCGGCACCTCGCGCAGCAGGCGCGCGGCATCCGCCACCATGTCCGCGAAGTCGATGACGCCGAGCTCCCGTTTGCGGGCGGCATACCGCGACAGGATCTGCTGGGCGCCGCCGACGAGCGCGCGCAGATGCCGGCAGGCATCGTCCAGCGGGCCGGGATGGGCTTCGAGCGCCGCGGCGCCATCCATCACGGCCTGCGCCAGTGCGTCGTAGCCAGCCGGAGTGGGGGAGCCCCTCTTGCTTTGGCGCAGGGTTCCGAGCCGGGCCCAGAGCGCCCAATCGCGGTCGAGCCGGGCGCGCTCCCGACCATCGCAGAGGGCGCGATGGTCGGTGCGGAAGGCGTCGCGGGCGGTGGCGTTTGTCGCCTGCCCGGCGAGGCTGTCCGGGAATTTTCGCAGCAGCGCGGTGACAGCGGCGTGAAGACGAGCTGCCAGGGGCGCGCCATCGGCCTCCACTGAACCATGTATGTCGCGGATGGCAGCCTCCGCCTCCTCTGCCAGGACGGCATCAAGGCCACGCGGGCCAAGGTGGCCGAGCAACGTCACCATCTCCAGCACGCGCGCGCGGAAGGCATCCTCGGCGCTGCCTCCGTTCCAGTTCGAGGCATAGCCATGGCGTTTCAGGTCGCCGGAGATCTCCTCAAGCGCGTCGGCGTGCGCGAGGGCCTGGCGGATGAGCAGGTCGCGCTCCGCATCGGAGATGAGGCGCGGCGCGGGGGAGGCGCCGGCCGCGAAGGCATGCTCGGTGATGAGCCGCAGCCCTAGGCCATGGATGGTGGACACATAGGCGCGCTCCACGGCCAATGCGCCCTCCATGTGGCCCGCAGCGATGAGGCTCGCGCGGATGCGCTGGCGCAGCTCGGCGGCGCCGGCCTCGGTGAAGGTGACGGCCAGGATGCGCTCGGGCCGCACCTCGCCCTTCTCCACCCAGTCGAGAAGCTGGCTCTGGATGTGGTGGGTCTTGCCGGCGCCGGCACCCGCCGGGACGATGCGAAGCTCAGGCGTCATCACCATCCTCCGTGTCGCCGCCGCGCACGAAGGCGGAGACGAGGGGGCTGTCGTCAAGCGCATAGGGTCTCACGCCGCCCTTGGCCATGACGTCGAGCAGGGTCCATTCCGGGAGGTTGAGGCGGCCGCCCGCGAGCGCCCGCAGCTCGGTGCCGAGCCGGGCGAGGGCCTCGGAGCCGATGTCGGCATCAACCATCTCGACGCCGGGGGCGGTGCGCGCAGGGGCCGGACCATGGAGCAGAAGCGTGCGATCCCGCGTGGTGTGGTAGGCGACGGAGATGGGCGCGTTGCCCGCGAGCCCCTTGGTTTCAAGCTCCGGATTGCCGGCCGACTGTTGCGCGAGCGCGCGATAGATCTCCACCTGCACGTCCCAGCCTTTCTCCATGCGCTGACGCCGCGCACCGGAACTGCTGGTCTTGTGGTCCACGATCACGAGGCCGCCGTCGGGCAGGCGCAGCACGCTGTCGGCGAAGCCGCGGCAGGGGATGCCCAGCACCTGGCCGCCCAGGGGCAGTTCATTGCCCAGGATCTCCGCGCCGAGGGTGGCGAGCATGCGGCGCCACGCAATGAGCGCCGCCGTGAATTCAGTGACGAGGCGCCGACGTTCCACCATCCAGGGCGCTGCCGACAGGAATGGAGCAAGCTCCCGCACCGCTGCCGCGAGGAGATCGGGCAGGCGGGTCTCGATCTCCGCTTCCTCCGGCAGCGTGTTGCCTGCGGGGAAAAGGTCCTCCGCCATGCGGTGAAAGAGGCTGCCAATGGTGAGCACATCGAGCCCCTCCGGCTCCCACACCCGGGCCGCGATGCCCAGCTCGTTCAGCAGCCACGCGAGGGGGCTGACCAACAGCTTGTCCAGGCGGCTCGGAGATTGGCTCCGCATGTGCCCCTCATCATCTTGACGCAAGGCCAAGAGGTTGCCGCCGAGATCGAGCACCGCGGGCACGGCAACGGGTGGAAGCGGCAGGCTTTTGGTCTCCGGCGCGCGGGGCAGCGTCTCGTCCCCGGCATCGCCCGAAAGGTCAAGGATCAACCGTTCCGGCTCCTCACAATCTTTGAGGCAGCGTGCCAGCAGGCAAAGGCTCGCCGAGGGCGCAAGCGAAGCGCCGGCTGCATCGCGATAGGGCACCAGAATGGTCAGGCTGTGGGACGCAGTCATGAGCTGGCGGCGAAAGATCGCGAGCCGGCGGGATAGAATCGCCGCCCGGCTCGGCAGGCGGAGGCTGCACTGGCTGCGGATCAGCTCGATCTCGCTGTCGAGGAACATCGGGCTGATGCCCGGCGCCACGGGAAATGTGCCCTCGGCACAGCCAAGTACCATCAGGTGTCGGACGGGGCGCGCAAGAGGCACGCCATCGGTGCCCATTGTGATGGCACCGAGCAAGGCTGGCCCATCCGTCTCCGGCTTGGCCGCCCCAACGTGGACATGGGAGATGAGGTCATCCCACCCGATCTCCGCGTTGGGCGCGGCTGCGCGCAGGACCGCGACCAGATCGCCGCTGCGCTGCGCCACAGTCGCAACGTCATCTGCCAACGCAGGCTCGGAGGACAGAAGGCGCGGCAGGCCCTCCAGCAGCTCCGCGAGGGCATGCGCGCGCGTCGGCCGCTTTTCCAGCAGTTCCAGCAGCGCCCGCCCGCGGCGATTGAGCGTCGCGATACTGGAAAGCTGTCGCTGGCCATCCATGGCAGCCTGCGACAGTTTCCGCCCGTCCTCGGCCGACCAGGGCATGAGCGCGAGACGCAGGAGCGACGCACGGGCCATGACCGGGGCGGAGGGGCGCAGGCAGGTGAGAAGGTGGAGCAGGCATTCGCCCGCGAGATCGCGCATGTCCTGTCCCGCGGGGAGACCGGAGAGCGGCAGTCCGGCCCGCGCGAAGGCCTCGCGCACGAAGGGCACGTAGGTGGGGCCGGAGGGAAGGAGAAGCCCGATGTCCGAGGGGGAGAGATCGGCCTCACCCGTCAGCAGGCGCTGGGCGAGGCTCGCTGCCACATGGGCCTCCGCCTCCGCATCCCGCAGGCCGAACACCTGTATGCTATCGTCCTGCGCGACGCGGCCGGCCTGAGACGAGAGCATGACGGCCTGCAGATGGCGCAGCGCGGTTCCCGCCACACCCCGGCAGGTCTCGCGCGTGGCGATGAGCGCGGCCCGCCGTTCCGTGATATCGGCCGGAAGGCCATGGCGGGCGATGAGTTCCGTGACCACGGCGCGCTCGATGGGGGTCAGGTCCATGTCCTGCGGGTCATGGATCACATGGAGCGGGTCGAGGATGTCCTCCGTCCGCGCTTCGAGCACGCCGCGGAGAATCGCGAGGTCCGGAGGCAGAAGATCGCCCAATGCGCACCACAGCTCCCACAGGGCCGAGAGGTGGCGATAGGCCCGGCGTTCCGGATCGAGGTGGCGCATGTCCATTGTTGCCGGGCGCAGCGTGGGCGTCGCCATCATCACCTCGCGCAAAGCGTGCTCCACCGCCCGCGCCGTTTCTCCCGGCGCCACCGCGAAGCTGCGCGACCACGGGCCGGATGTGAGCAGGGGCCAAAGGGCATCCGCAAAGGCGGTATCTGACACGGGGGACAATAGATACGAGCGCGCCAGCAATGGCAGCGTGAGGGGGACGTCACCGGCGAGGATGGCGTCCGCGGGCCGCGCCCGCACCGTCTCGAACATTATGGTCCCCATCTCCTCAAGCCACGTCAGCCTGGGCATGAACAAGGCCAGCCTCGTGCCGGGCCTCGCCTCTCAAAAAGCTACTCGCCGCCCCGACAGATTCGGTCGTGTCGCGCTGATCGACAGGGACCATCAAAGGCCATCCTCAGCTTCCCAGCTCCAGGCTGAATCCAGATATGCACCAAAAGGTTGTTGAAGCACCAGCGTGGCCTTGAAGCCTGCTCCGGGCTGCGGATACCTTTCCCAACGACGGGAGGCGGCGATGGCGAATGATCCAATCCGATTGGAGAAGGTGGGCGGCCTGCTGCGGCTCGCGCTTCGGCTCGCAGGCTCCGCAGAGGGGCTGACGCTCGATGACATCGCCCGCGAGTTTTCCGTGAGCCGCCGGACGGCCGAGCGCATGCGGGACACGGTGCGGGATCTGTTCCCGGGCTTCGATCAGGGGCAAGACGGGGCTCACCTGCGTTTCTTCATCCGGGGCGGCCTACTCCCCTTCCTTGCCGCGCCCACGGCGGTCGAGCTTGCCGAGCTGGATGGCCAGATCCGCGCCCTGGAGCAGGCGGGGCACAGGGAACGCGCCGCGGCGCTCAGCCGTCTGGCGGACAAGGTGAAGGCCGCTCAGCGCGACAAAGGCAAAAGCCGGACGGCAACCGACCTCGAAGCCTTGCGGCGCGCGGAAGCCGTCGCGCGGCAGGTCGGGCCACGGACGATCTGCGATGCCGGCACCATCGATCTGCTGCGCGAGGCGCTTCTCGCCTTGAAGAAGGTGCGTTTTGCCTACCCCAACACCGGTCAGGAGGTGCCGTTTTCCCGACTCGTGGTGCCTTATGGGCTGCTGTTCGGCCGCAACGCCTATCTGGTCGGTCAGCAGAGCAAACACAGCCAACCCGTGCTCTGGCGCCTTGATCGCATCATGGACCTTGAGATCGTGGATGAGGCCGCGCAGGTGCCGGCGGACTTTAGCCTCGACGCCTATGCGGCCCGCTCCTTCGGCACCTTCCAGGAGGAGCCTGCCCACGTGGTGTTGCGTTTTCCTCCAGGTGCGGCGTCGGAGGCACGGCGTATGGTGTTCCATCCCAGCCAGCAGCTCCGTGACCTGGAGGAGGGCGGGGTCGAGGTGAGTTTCACCGCCGGCGGCTTGCTGGAAATCGCACACCACCTGTTCACCTGGGGCGACAACGTGGAGATCATCGCCCCCGACGTCCTCCGGCATCTCATGGTCCGCGAGCTGGAGCGGGCGCTTGCGCGGCATCGGAACGCAAATCCCGCTCCAACGCCGCAGGCCTGAAAGTCCCGTCAGGCCGCCCGAAAGCCGATGGCGCGCGCCCTGCCTTCGGGCTTGGCGGCCACCTCCGCCAGGAGCTCTTCGGCCAGCGAAACGGGATCGGAAAGCCCGAGCACCATGGCCTTGCCGGCCACGACCGCGAAGTCCCCCGCCACCAGTCTATCCTCCCGCGCTAAGCAGGCAGGTGCCTCACGGCTGAAGAAGCGGCGGAAGGCGAGCTGGATCTGCCACCATTCCATGGGCAGGAAGCGTACCTTGAACAGGAACCGGCGTGATGTGGCCGGGTCCAGACTGTCGGCGAAATTGGTGGTGCAGGCGAACGGCAGCGGGTGTCGCTCCATCCAGGTGAGCATTTCGTTCACCTGCGTGATTTCCCAGCCTCGCACAGCCTTCGTCCGATCCTGAAGGAGCGAATCTGCCTCGTCAAAAATGAGGAACGCGCGTTGCGCCTCTGCCTCCCGGAAGGCGGCGGCGATGCGGGCTTCGCTCTCGCCGACGAACGCTCCCAGGAGATCACTGGCCCGTTTCTCCATGACTTCCAGACCCATGCGATTGGCGAGGTGGCGGGCGAAAGCGCTTTTGCCCGTGCCAGGCATGCCCGTGAAGCAGAAGGAGAGCTTCTGCCGCCCGCTGGCCAGCACCTGATCGGTCAGGTGCTTGAGGTCCCGGTCCGCCCGCGACAGATCCTCGTCGAAGGGGGCGGGCTCCTCCTGGGGGTGAGGCGCGCGGCCCTCCATCACCGCGAGGATGGAGGAGGCCGAGCGGATCGCCGTCTGGGCGCCGCCGCCGCACAAGCGGGCCGCACGGATGCCGTGATCGAGAATCGCGGCGGGGGCTGGCAGGGCGGCGATCCGGGCCACCTCCATCGGCGGCAGTTCGAATCGCTGGTGCTGCACGATCCGCTCGATCATACGTCGGCGCTGGACCCTGCTCGGCGCACGGAAATGCAGAGCGAAGGCCATGCGTCGCAACACCGCCGGGCCGAGGAGTTCTGGGTGGTTGGAGATCCAGAGTGTGGGCAGCGGACTGCCGGCCACCAGGCGATTCATGAACACCTTCGCGCCCTTCCGGTTGGCGCCTTCGGTGTCGTCTACACCCACGAACAGGTCGTCGGCCTCGTCGACCACCAGCAGGACATCATCGACATTGGCCGTAAGTTGCTGGCCCATGGTGAGCGCCGCCACCCGGCTCTCCCGGTCGGGCTCTTCGCCCGCCTGGTCCGCCTCGCCCACGAACAGCGCCTTCAGGCCCAGCCGCTCGGCCAGCGCACAGGCGAATTCGGACTTGCCTGTGCCCGGCGCCCCATAAAGCAGGATGTTGATGCCTTTCTCCCGCTCCGCGAGGCCGCGGCGCACGAGGTCCCAGGCCAGCTCCGCGTCCGCGCCCAGATGCTGGAAGTCAGTCCAGTCGAGGCGCGTGCGGCGTGGCTTGCCCAGCAGCATGGCGCGGGCACGGTCCATGGTCAGGCGTGACTCGGTCATTAAGGCGAAGGTGATGTCGGTGATCGTGAATTCGTCATGGCTGCCCAGCACGAGGCCGAAGAGCCGCAGCTTGCCATCCGCCGCCAGCGCGCGCCGGGCCCTTTGGCGGGTCAAGCCGAGGAGCCCGGCGATGAGTTGGAAGGTGACATCCTGGCGCCGGCACGCGAAATCACTTTCAAAGCTTGATCCGCCGAGCAGTGCCCCGACAAGCTGCCATGTCATTTCGCTGACGGATGCCCGAACAATAAAGCCCAAGATTGTTCTTTCGACGTGGTTCAATCCGGTAAGATCCGAAATCCAGCGTACGCGACGTTCTATTGAGGAAATGCCTTGCGGCAGCGCAACCGGATACAGCTTAGTCAAGACTTGGCGCCAGGCGTCGCCACGCTGCTCGGATTGTGGGTCGTGCGTTGATCTCGAGATATTCTCGGCAATGGCCAGATGCTCCGCCGTCGCATCTCGATCATTATCCTCAATCCTGGATCGTGGAGCCATACGATCTTCGTCAATCGGATCGGGCGCGCTCCTCGCCCATCCGAGTTCGCGATGGTGGAGATCGATCCACTTGGTCAAGTAGGATTTGCGCCAAAGCCTCTCCCACTCCCTGCGATCAAAATGTGCGAGATTCACCAGGTACGAGCGCAGAACCGCGCGTTCATAAGGGTGCATCGTTCATCTCCCGAAAAATGGTGCCACGCTGCCGTGTTGCGCTGCGTTTACTGGGCGGGGATTGGACCGGGCGATGGAGCCGGCCAAAGACCGATGTGGGGAAGCTCCCGCTCCATGCGGGGCACAGCCGCCATCAATGGGGAACCTTTCGGGGGCTGCGAATTCCCCTCTCGCGGCGAAGCTTTTTTTGAGGCTGGCTGCATCCAACCCATCCGCTCGGCACCTGCGGCAAGGCGGCCCCTGCATCGTCGTGCGAGGGCACATCCCGTGGATGGAATGGCCGTCAGTTTCGGTCGCATGCGTCCCATGCCCGGCTCCGCGCCCGCAGCGCTAGGCTTGCGCGATCAGCCCGACCGGATCTGACACTTGCGCGCGAGATCCTGATGGCCACCAATGACCCGCAAATCCAGGATCTCCCTATGACCGTTTCTCGGTTCGACTCGTCCCCCGCCTTTTTACTTCTTGGCCGCGCACGTTCCATCGAAGCGCGACCGGATGCCATGACAAGGGGCCTTTCGGAGCTTCACTCTCAGCCGGTCTCCTATGACATGCGGGTTCAATGGATCGGAGCAGCTTTGCCGCCATGGGTCGATCAGGAACCCGAGGCCGGGAGCCCGACGCGCTGGCATCTTCTCGTCGTTGAAGATGAGGCGGCACTGCATGAGGCGCCCCTGAAAGGGGTGGTGCGCTCCGACGCCGTCTGGCGTATCGCGCTTCTGCCGGAAAATGCGGAGGACGCATGCACTCCCGCGTGCCTCGACGAGTTTCATCTGATTTTGCGGGGCCCGAAGCAACAGGTTTCCAATATTGCCGAAGATCTAGCCCACTTTTTGCTGCGGGCAGGCATGATTGGCAGCGATGAGCACGATCTCACCACCGGTTGCATCGGCATGGCCGAGGGCACGCGGGTGGAGGGCTTCACCCGCATCATACCCGGCAAGGGGCGAGATGCGGCATCCCGCTTGCGACTGTCGTGCGAAGGCTGTGGTGAGTTACCATTGCCTTGGATGGTGGTTGGACAGTTCATTTGTCCCGATGAGGCATGGAGCCTTCAGGATGTGGCGGACGCCGAGAGTGAATTGGCAAAGGATGTCGACGGGCCGCGCCTGTTGAAATGCCTTCACGATGCGCCCCGCACTGAAATCCTTGTCATCACGCCATCGAGGTGACACCGGCGTTGCGATGGAGCGCTCCCGCCTCTGCGACTGCAATCTGGGCATTTATGGATGGCGCAGCGCCAACCGCGACGTCACTCCTTCCGCATCAGGGCGCTCTCATGGTCACGCACCAGGCGCCCCATCACCGGCGTGAGCACCAGCAGCACCAGCACCGCTATTCCGCGCGAGCGAGAGCGGTCTGCGAGTGTGGAGCCGCTCGGAACGATCAATTCGATGACGTGGTGGATCCAAAGAAAGGAAAACACCAATTTCGTGACGAGGATGACGGGGAGCAGGAGCGTCCCGTTGTCCTGCCAGGTGCGCAGGATCACCGTCACAGCCAGAGCCGCGCTTACCATCCAGAACACCGTAGCGATGAGCCTCGCCTCTCTCATGGCCAACGCCAGAACGGCCGCGACAACACACCCGAAGACGAGCGCGAGATCGTCGTAATTGCGGAACACCACGGCACGCCGGGTCCAGCCGAGATAGATGCCGGTTGCGATCATGGCGAAGAAAGCGAGAACAAGGAGCTGCCCGAGGATGGAATTTCCCTGCCGCGCCGAAGCTTCGGCCGCCCAGCAGGGCGTCGTCGCCATGGCCGCGATCAAGAGGCCACAGACGGGAAAGGCGCGCGTGTTGCGAGGGGCCAAAGTGCTATTCTCCTGAAATTACGATGTACCGGATCGGTTCGGATGCGGGGCCCGTTGGGGATGGGGCCCGCCCGGTTGCCGATGTCCCTGTTGGCGCGACATAGGATATCGCTCAAGCCTACGCCAGAATTGGACGCACGCGGAAACGCCACCGTTCTCCGTGGGTTCAAAAGGCGCGCCGATCCCTCACAGGGTGCGGACGAGGGGATCCGGCAGGAGATCGAATAAGCCGCCTTCGTCCAAGACCCGCCGCAACAGACGGACCGCCCGCGCCTCTGTGAGGTTCTGGAACCGGTGAATGCCCTCCAGGGTCCACCCCGTTGAAGCGTCATTGCCGGGACGGATGGCGTTCCACGGCGCCGCAATAGCTTCGCGCCCCTCCGGACCAAGCGATGCGCCGTCATTCACGCTGGTATCATCCAGATGATGTGCGAGCTGCAGCTCGGCGCCTATTGGTCCATCGCCGCGCCCACGGTTCTCCCGAAAGGTGAGATAGCGCAGATTGCCGAGGGCATTGCCGATTTCCTTCCGCTGCCAGCGGAACTTCTCATGCATATTCCGAGGGACGCCATCCTTGTACCAGTTCTCGGTCCAGGTGAAGGACCATTGGCTTTGTGGGACGATGTGGTCGACATCGAATGGCATGTCTTCGTCGTACCCAGATGTGGGGTCGTAGCCATCGAGATCTTTATGCAGGTGCGCGCGCTGGATCCAAAGCAACAGAAATTTGCATAGGCTCCAATTTCCCGAAATTTCCCGGATCGTGCGTAAAGTTCCGGGATTGACACCATCTACCATAGAGAAGTCAAATTTCTCCCACCATGTCACATCTGCGGGCGAGCGCTTGGAGATATTCGCGGCGAGCGCCTTGAGAGCTTCGGCGCCGGGAAGGGCACGGGT
>NZ_JBAFWH010000036.1:0-12861 GCF_043195015.1 Xanthobacter sediminis
TGAAAACCTCGTCTTCGTCCTTCTAACACGAGACGCTACGCCACGTGGAGCCCAGGGGGCGTCACGGTGCGGCAGATGCCGTACGTCGCGCGGGAGGTCTTCCTTTCATGCGTGCCGCGCATCCCAAGCGGCAGCGAGCCGCTTCTCCACCTCCACGATGGCCAGCAGCGCAACGCCGACCGCAATGATGGCCATGCCATCGCCAAGCGATAGGGGACGGCTGCCGAAGACCGCCTGCATAGGCGGCAGATAGGTGAAGGCGAGCTGTGCCCCGACCACGGCGGCGACGCCGGCCAGCACGGCCCGCGTGCCGAGAAGCCCTTGCCAGGTGAGCGAAGTGCCATGCACGTAGCGGACACTGAACAGATAGAAGATCTCCAGCACGACGAGCGTGTTGACCGCCATGGTGCGCGCCGTCTCGACCGATAGTCCGCGGGATGTGGCCCAGATAAAGATGCCGAAGGTTCCGGCGACCATCAAGACGGACACGAACAGGATGCGCCACAGGAGGCGGCCCGAGAGCAGTGGCTGACCGGCGGGGCGCACGGGACGCCGCATTGCGCCAGGTTCCGTCGGCTCGAAGGCGAGGGTCAGGCCAAGCGCGACGGACGTGATCATGTTGACCCAGAGGATCTGCACCGGCGTGATGGGAAGCGTGAGGCCGAACAGGATCGCCAGGATGATGGTGGCGGCCTCGCCGCCGTTGGTGGGCAGCGTCCAGGCGATCACCTTGGACAGGTTGTCGTAGACGGTGCGCCCTTCGCGCACGGCGGCGACGATCGAGGCAAAATTGTCGTCGGCGAGCACCATCTCGCTCGCTTCCTTGGCGGCCTCGGTGCCCTTTCCGCCCATGGCCACGCCGACATCCGCCCGCTTCAGCGCTGGCGCGTCATTTACCCCGTCGCCCGTCATGGCGATGATCGAACCATCCAGCTGGAGCGCCTCGACAAGGCGGAGCTTATGCTCGGGACTTGTGCGGGCGAAGACGGTCGCCTCGCGGGCGTGCTTGTGGAACGAGGCGTCGTCCATCGCATCGAGGTCCTGGCCGGTCACGCACGCCGGGTGGTCGCCAAGGCCGAGCTGGCGTGCAATGGCGCGTGCCGTCGCCGCGTGGTCGCCGGTGATCATCTTGACGCTGATTCCCGCCGCCTTGCATTCGGCGATCGCCGCGACCGCCTCCTGTCGCGGCGGATCGATGAGCCCCACCAGGCCGAGCAGCGTGAGGTGATGAGCGACCTCGGCCGGTGAAATCTCTTGCGTGCCAGCCTCCAGGGGGCGCCGTGCAATCGCGATGACACGCTGGCCACTGGCGGCGAGGGCATCGATCCGGTCGTGCCAGACGCGTGGATCGAGCGGCTGTTCGCCGTCGCGCGTCGCCACATGGCTGCACATGGCGAGAATGCGTTCAGGCGCGCCCTTCACATAGGCGACCACCGGCGGCTGCATGGTGCCGGCATGGAGCGTCGCCATGTAGCGATGCCGGGAATCGAAGGGGATCTCATCAAGGCGGGGGAAGCTGGCCCGGACAGCCGACGCCTCGTGCCCGGCCTTGATCGCCAGCGAGACCAGCGCCCCTTCCATGGGGTCCCCGTCGATGCGCCAGTCTTCACCGTGTTGACGCAGGTGAGCATCGTTGCACAGCAGGGCGGCAAGCGACAGATCTGCCAAGATCGGATCGCTGGCGGGATCGATGGTAGCGCCTGCCTTGGTCCGGAAGCCGCCCGAGGGCGCATAGCCAGCGCCCTCGACCTCGATCTCTCGGTCGGCGGTGACCACCATGCTCACGGTCATCTCGTTGCGGGTGAGCGTGCCGGTCTTGTCGGAGCAGATCACCGAGACGGAGCCAAGCGTCTCGACGGCGGGCAGGCGCCTGACGATGGCGTTGCGGCGCGCCATGCGCTGGACGCCAACGGCGAGCGTGACCGTCATCACCGCGGGCAGGCCTTCGGGGATGGCCGCGACCGCAAGGCCGACCACAACCATGAAGGCTTCATCGAGGTCGTAGGCCTGGGCCAGCATCGCATAAGCGAACACCAGAGCGGAAATGCCGAGCACGGCAATGGTGATCTGGCGGGCGAACCGGTCCATCTGCCGGATGAGGGGCGTGGTCAGCTGCGTCACCGCTCCGATCATGGTGCTGATCCGCCCGAGCTCGGTGGCGGCGCCGGTTGCCACGACGACGCCGATCCCCTGTCCGCCGGTCACGAAGGTACCGGAGAATGCCATCGACAACCGGTCACCAAGTGCGGCGCCGGCATTGACGGATTGAACGGATTTGTCGACGGGAACGGATTCTCCGGTCAGGATCGCCTCGTCCACCCTCAGGCTGCGCGCCCTGACGAGCCGCAGATCCGCCGGCACCCGGTCGCCTGCCTCGAGCATCAGGATGTCGCCAGGAACGACCGCGTCCGCTCCAACCGTTACACGGAGGCCGTCGCGGACGACCGAGGCGTGCGGGTCGATCATCGCGCGGATGGCATCCAGAGCCTTCTCGGCGCGACCTTCCTGAACAAAGCCGATGATCGCATTAATCAGCGTGACGGCAAGGATCACGAGAGCATCCGTGCCATGTCCCATCGCCGCGGCGAGCGCCGCAGCGGCGAGCAGGACATAGATGAGGAGATTGTGAAACTGCAGCAGAAAGCGAATGAGGGCACTTTGCGCGGGCCCCTGAGGCAGGCGGTTGGGACCATAGGTATCGAGGCGACGCGTTGCTTCGCGCTCGGAGAGGCCGTCGACGTTCGTGCGAAGCGCGTCGAGAACCGCGTCGGGCGCGACGGTGTGCCAGGCTGAGTCGGGTGCGGCCGGCGGTATATTCACATCAAGCACTTCGCTCGTTTTGTGCATGCCGTCTAGCTCCGTCAGTACGACCGTTGACGGGATCACCGTCCCTCCTTCGAGAAGCGTCGGTGGGCCGTCGCGATTGCGACCGCTGATAAGTCACTTCAGCGTCTTCCATATCATGCGAACCGACAACACTCGGCTACGTTCTCCGAGGAGCCGACCGCTTCGTGGGCTGGCGCCGCCTGCGATGCGCTCGGCTTTCTGCGAGGTCGCGCTTTATGTGCCACCAATTGACTGTCGATGATTGTAGGCGGCGGGCGCCCCGCTGTGAGCGGAGCGCCCTTGGCCGGTCATCGTGACCAGATGAGCCTGTGCTCGCCCTTGTCGCCCTGAACGAGGGAGGCGTAGACTGGGGCGGTGAAGCACGGATCGTCGAGCTTGAGTGAGAGGTATTCGGCGCCCGTCTCGCGGGCGGTCCGGCTCCAGCCGGCTCCGAACTCGACGCCGTTGGCGGTGACGCGATAGTCGGGCGCCTTGTCGTTGTCGCGGTCGCAGGGCTTGATGGTGGCCTTGACGTTAAGGGTGAGGGTCTTGATCGTGCCAGCGAAGGCGCCGTTGTCGTCGCGGATGAAGGTGCCGATCTGAGCCATTGTCGTATCTCCTGAGAGTTGCCCGAAGCCGCCCGATGCGACCTCGATGGCGGTCGAGAGGCGCCGGACCGGACGGCTGCATCCACCGGGGTCCCCGGCGCGCTTGCGCGATGGGGTGGTTCTTAGGGCCGCAGCGTGAGCGGAGGACGGTGGCAGCCGAGCTTGTTGGCTCGCGAGGAATGACCGCTCGCGGTCAGGGGAAGAAGGTCGGTGGAGCCGTTGCAGGCCAAGGCCGGGCCGGCGCCAGACCAGCCCAGAAGAGAGGCCGCCGGGGGGCTTCGCCGCATGATCGGCAGAGGACGATGCTGGCAGTCGGCGCCTCCTCAGCACGCTCAGTGCCGCCGGTACGTCACCCTCCCGCGGTCACGGCCACCTGCCTCCGGCCCAACGACACATGCCCCGCCCCACACGGCACAGGCCGTGTCGAACACGATGCCGATGCGGGACCGGGGCGATTGGGACGACGAAGCCACTTCAGTTGCTGACCGTTCCGATCAGGCCGGTGCCTCCAGGTCCGAGAGCAAGGACGCGATCAGCGCATCCGGTGCCTTGAACCGGCCGCGCCTGAGCTCCGGCGGGACGACGGCCTCGATCGCTTCCAGCTTTTCGGAGGGATCCATGCGAAGATACACTTCCGTCGTGCGGATATCGGCATGACCAAGCCACAGGGCAACCTTCCGGATGTCGTGGGTCGCCTGCAGCATGATGACCGCGCAGCTGTGCCGGAGCTGATGTGGTGAGACTTTCCGACCACGCAACGATGCGCAGGTCTCAGCCGCCTTGCGGACGTGCTTGTCGAGCACATACTCGAAGCCTGCTCGGGTCATCGGCTCATCCTGCGCATTGACGAAGAGCTCCGGCACGCGGATCGCGCCCCTGACGCCGAGCCAGGCGCGAAGATCCCGCGCCGTCTCCTTCCAGAGCGGCAGACAGCGCTCCTTGCGGCCCTTGCCCCGGATCGTCACGCTTACGCCGTGCTGGAGCGACAGGTTTTCGGTCAGGACGCCGACCAGTTCTGAGACCCGCAAGCCCCCGGCGAAGCACAGATGCATCATGGCCCGGTCGCGGACGCCGGATCGTGTCGCAAGATCGGGGGCGTTGAGGATTGCGCGGACCTCATCCATCGTCAGATGGCGGATGAGCATCTGATCATGGCGCTTGGCCGGGATCGCATGGATCCGGCCGATCTGCTCCAGGGCGGAGGGCACCTTGTGCTCCACATAACGCATGAACGTCTTGATGGCGGCGAGCCGCAGGTTGCGTGTGGAAGCGCCGTTGCCGCGCTCCTGTTCGATATGGGTGAGGAAGGCCACGATCATCGGCGCGTCGAGGTCTTCGATCGTCAGCCGTGACGGACGGGTGCCCAGCCGTTTCGCAGCGAAGTCGAACAGCAGCTTGAAGCTCAACGCATAGGTCTCGCAGCTCTGCGGACTGTAGCCCCGCTGACGAGGCATGTAATCGCGCAGGAAGGCGGTGATGAGAGGGGCGAGCTTCGTCATGCGACGCTCCCCCCGACCAGCATTTCTGCAGCCGAGGCGATATCCGCCATCATTTCCGGCGTCGCCTCAAGATACCAGTAGGTGTTTCGGATATCGGCATGGCCCAGATAGGTCGACAGGGCGACGAAGTGCCTGGCGACCATGCCGCGCTCGGCGCCGCATTGTTCCAGCGCGCGGGTTGCGAAGGTATGGCGAAGATCATGGATGCGAGGCTGCCGGCTTCGCTCGGGCGCGATCCCCGCCCGGCGCAGGATGCAACGGAAGGTATAGTTCACAGTCGTCGGGCATAGCTGCCTGTGCTGGACGGATGGGAACAGCCAGTCGCTCTCGCCGGCGCGTGGGCGGCGAGCCTCGAGATAGCCTTCGAGCGCCTTGATGACCGTCGTATGCAACGGTATGAGCCGGCTCTTGCGGAACTTCGTCTCGCGGATGTGCAAGACGCCGTCGGGCTGGATGTCGTCGAGCCTGAGCGCGAGAGCCTCCGAGACACGCAATCCCGTGGCAGCGATCAGGCCGAACAGCATGACGTAGAGCTGGCGCCGCAGGGGATTGGGCTTCTGGTGCCGGAGACTGCCGGCAGCATCGAGGATGCGGGCGATTTCGCCCGGCGCGTAGATATAGGGGATCGGCCGTCCATGCCGGCTCGGCGCGACGTCGGGGCGCGGGATCTCATGCCGCGGATCTTCGGCATGGAGGAAGCGCGCAAACAGGATGAGGTCTGTCAGACGCCGCTCGCGGGCGCCCGGCGTCCGGGCGACTGTCGCCAGCCAAGCGAGAACGGACGCCGTGCGGATATGTGCTTCACCCCGCCCGGCGGCGAAGCGCGCGAAGGCGCGAAGATGCCGTTCGGCCTTGATCAGCTTGTAGCCGAGCGTGCGGCGCAGAGTGATGTAGCGGGCTGCATCGTCGCTCAGCATGGCAGCCTCCCGCCCCAGGGCTGCGCGATCTCCGACAGGAGGCCGATGTCGACCTTGGCATAGAGCGCGGTGACCGATGGCGAGCGGTGCCGCAGCACGGCGCCGACGCCGGCGAGGCTGACGCCGTTGCGCAGCATGGCCGTCGCGGCAGAGTGGCGCAGAACGTGGGCGCCGCGATGGATGCTTTTGACGCCGGCCCGGTCGAGGGCGCGGCGCACGATGCACTTCACGGCGATCCGGCTCAGCGGGCGGACAGGGGCCGCGCTCGTCAGGAACACGCGCGTCGACACGATCTGTGGCCGTGCCCGCTCGATATAGGCGAGGATGGCGTCCCCGATCTCCTGGGTCAGCGGCAGGCGCTCCTCACGCCTCGCCTTGCCGGCAAGGGTCACACGGCCGTTCGCCCAGTCGATCTCGCCGAAGTTGAGGTTGGCGACTTCGCTGGCCCTGAGGCCCAATCGGGCCAGGAGCAGGATGACGGCTCGGTCGCGCAGGCGCTCCTCGCCGTCACAAGCGGCAAGGAGGCGGTCGATGTCAGCTTGCCCGAGGCAGCGCGGCGTCGTCGCCAACTGCCAGTTCGCGAAGCTCGGAACCGCCCGTTCCCGCCCGACCGGGCACTGGCCGGTCGCCACCAGATATTTGAGATAGGCGCGCGTGGCGACGGTGATGCCTTGCGCCCGGCCGCGCCCGTGCGGCTTTGCCCGATCGAGCACGAAGGCTCGCACCGCAGCAGCCGTGTACGCGGTGGGATCGGTGCCGAGCGAGGCCAACAGGTCGATAAGGATCGCCTGGTAGGTGTCGAGCGTGGAGTCCTGGATACCGCGCTGCTCCTGCATCCAGCAACGGAAGGCGCCAAGTGCCGGCCAGGTTTCCTCCAGCGGCGGGTACCGCTCCGGGGGCAGGACGCTCGTTTCCTGCAGATAGGAGAGGAACAGCGCGGCGGCACCCTGAGGGGCCCGAGCTGTCTTGCTGCCCCGGAACACCAACGCCGAAGCCTTGAGACCGGAAGCGAGCGTTTCGATTTCGAAGCCGGAGGTGCGCGCCCAATCGCCCCACAGGGCGAGCAGACGCACCAGCTCCGTTTTCGTCGCCGGTGAATATTTCCTCTGGGTGAGCCAGCCCTTGAAGCCATTGGCATGCGGTTGCAGCCAGTTGATCCGGACATCGACACTCCGGCGGTGTCTGCGCTTTCGTTTTGTCACCATGTTTTCCTTCGACCTGCTTGTTCACGCCGGGAGCGCCCGGCACGCGAGCAAAGCGAAGGTTTCGGCCGTATTCCATTCGACAGGCGATCTGCCTGGCCGATCCGAACGCGGCCATGGTCGGTGCCGTGTGGGGTGGGGCATGTGTCGTTGGGCCGGAGGCAGGTGGCCGTGACCATGGGAGGGTGACGCACCGGCGGCGCTGAGCATGCTGATGAGGCGCCGACCGCCAGTGTCGTCCTCTGCCGATCATGCGGCGAAGCCCCCCGGCGGCCTCTCTTCTGGGCTGGTCTGGCGCCGGCCCGGCCTTGGCCTGCAACGGCTCCGCCGACCTTCTTCCCCTGACCGCAAGCGGTCATTCCTCGCGGGACAACAAGCTCGGCTGCCGCCGTCCTGCGCTGCCGCTGCGGCCCCAAGAACCACCCCATCGCGCAAGCGCGCCGGGGACCCCGGTGGGTGCAGCCGTCCGGTCCGTCGCCTCTCGACCGCCATCGAGGCCGCATCGGGCGGCTTCGGGCAAAGCTCAGGAGATACGACAATGGCTCAGATCGGCACCTTCACCCGCGACGAGAACGGCGCCTACGCCGGCACGATCAAGACCCTCACCCTCAACGTCAAGGCCACCATCAAGCCCTGCGACCGCGACAACGACAAGGCGCCCGACTATCGCGTCACCGCCAACGGCGTCGAGTTCGGCGCCGGCTGGAGCCGGACCGCCCGCGAGACAGGCGCCGAATACCTCTCGCTCAAGCTCGACGATCCGTCCTTCACGGCGCCGGTCTATGCCTCCCTGGTCCAGGGCGACAAGAGCGAGCACAAGCTCATCTGGTCGCGATGACCGGCCAAGGGCGCTCCGCTTCCCGCGGGGCGCCCGCCTTCCACCCTCGCAATTATGCGGAGCAGAACCCCGCCAAAATCGGCGCCAACACAGACCTCACAGGCCAGTACTCTGCATAATCCCGCTCTCCGCATAATCGACGGCGCCGGCGTAGATGCGGAAGTGCGGGCCCTTCTCGGTGGGGGTCTCGACGCGGATGATCCGGGCCTTGGCGTTCAGGGCGAGCGTGCGAACCGTGCCGGTGAAGCCGTTGCTGCTGGAGGTGAAGGTGCCGATGGTCGCCATTGTCGTGTCCTTTTGAGGTTTCCGAGCCGCGCCCATCGCGGCCTCGATGGCAGTCGACGGACCGGAGGCGATCGGCCTGCACCCCGTAGGGGCCGCAACAGCGTGGAGGGCGGCCGAGCCGCGGCTTTCTTGTCTCGCGAGGAATGACAGCGCAGCCGGCAGGGGAAGAAAGTCGCGGCCGGCCGTTGCCGGCATCAAGAGCGAGGCGGCGCGCCAGCGCCGCCGGCCTTCGGTCAGACAAGCCCTATCGAGGACGACGTGGGCGGCACCCGCCAAACCACACCCCGGGACACGGCACCGGCCATCGCCACGCGCACCAGGCGATCACGCCGAATTCCGGCACCGTCGCCGCCCGGGACACCATGGCCCCTGCAAACATCCGAAGACTCCCGTCCAGTTCGCCCGCCCCAACGCTTCCTTCCGGAAGACGAGATGGCGCACAGCATCTGCAGCATGGAATTGGGCCGTTGCATCTAAGCGCGTGAAGGTCCGAAGCTGAGCCGCCCTCGCACGGCCTCGATCTATGGCCCACCATCCTCGCGGTTAGGTCGGCCTCAGGGGAGGGGCAGCTGTTCAACATCGGAACCGCCTGAAGCGGACACATCCAGCGTTGAGACTGTCACCCCGACCAGACGGATGCCCTTCCTAACGGGAAAAAGCGGTTCGAGAAGCACCCCGGCGATCCGCACGATGTCCTCCGCCCCCGTGAACGGCGACTGGACCGTCCGGCTTCGCGTCACTTGGCGGAAGTCGGCATATTTCACCTTCAGGGTCACGGTCCGGGCGCACAGGCCTTTCGCCTCGCAATGGCTCCAGACCTTAGCCGCCAGCGATGCGAGCTCGGGAGCTGCCGCCTCGAATGAAAATATGTCCGATTGGAATGTGTCCTCGGCTCCGATCGACTTGCGGGGCCGGTCAGCGACCACCGGCCGCTCGTCGATGCCGCGGGCGATGGAGAAATACCACGAGCCGGATTTGCCGAAGTGTTGCTGCAGGAAAGCGAGGGGTTTCGCCTTCAGGTCGGCTCCTGTGAGGATTCCGAGCGTTTCCATCTTGGCGGCGGTCGCGGGACCAACACCGTGGAATTTCTTCACGGATAGAGCTTCTACGAAGGCCGCGCCCGTCCGCGGCGTGATCACCGCCTGGCCGTTGGGCTTGTTCAGGTCGCTCGCCATTTTCGCGAGAAACTTGCAATAGGAAATCCCGGCCGACGCAATGAGCCCGGTGACCTCCTTGATCTTCGCCCGGATCATCGCGGCGATCTCGGTCGCGAGCGGCACGTGCTGCTTGTTGTCCGTTACGTCGAGATAGGCCTCGTCGAGCGACAGCGGCTCGATCAGCTCGGTGTGTTCGGCGAATATCTCGCGGATCTGCGCCGACACCGCACGATAGACCTCGAAGCGCGGCGGGACGAAAATAAATTCGGGACATTTGCGTCTCGCGGTGACCGACGGCATAGCTGAACGGACACCGAATGCTCTCGCCTCATAGCTCGCCGCGGCGACGACACCGCGCGCTGCCGCACCGCCAACGGCGACGGGCTTGCCGCGCAGTTCCGGGTTGTCGCGCTGCTCGACCGATGCATAGAACGCGTCCATGTCGACATGGATGATTTTCCGCTGAGCCGCCGACAATGTCGACGCAGCGATGATGCCCGCTGGCGAATTCAGCATCGAGCCGGCTGGCGGTTCAGTGGCTTCGGGCATGGGCCGCCATTTTGATCTCGCCTCGACCCGTCATGTTCGCGGCGCGAGCGCTCAAGGCACCCCGAACAAATAAGGAACATATCAGCGAATTCTCAGCGCAGCAAAGGCCCCGTGGAAACCGAACAGCCATTGCTCCTCCGGCGGATTCTCTATTTTCACCGTACAGTAAATATAGACAGAATTCCGAATATACGCTATTTACGCCATATTCACTGTGCAGAAAATGAATATGGAACATCGCACAATCGAGACGCTCATCGACGATTTGGCTGCGGCCGTGGCCGAGATTTCAGGTGTGCCGCCTCGCTTGGTTAGCGAGCGCGGAGGAGCTGAAACGAGTTATCGACCGGACGCCACCATCGACATCGAACACGACGGCCGGTCGTACCGTCTCGTCATTGAAGCGAAGCGGTCGCTGTTTCCGCGCGATGCCCGGGAGGCGATCTGGCAGCTCAGGAACTATCTCGCCCACTTCGATTCCGGCGGCCGGCCCGCCGTACCCCTGCTTATGGCCGAGAGCATCTCACCCGGAGCACGCCAACTTCTGCGTGACGAGCGCGTCGGCTACTTCGACGCCAGCGGGAGCCTCTTCATTCCCGCAAACGGGCTGTACCTGCGCGTCGATCGGCCGGCATCGCGCAGGCAAGCGCGTTCCCTCAACAATCTCTTCGCCGGCCGTCGCGCCAAGGCCCTCCATGCCGTCTGGGTTTTCAAAAGCGCTTGGTTCGGGGTTCATCAGATCGCCGAGCGCGCCGGGGTATCACCGGCAACGGCATCCGAAACCCTCATTGGGATCGAGCGCCGGGAATGGGTCGAGGTGCGAGGGGCGGGGCCTTCGAAAGAACGCCGCCTGGTCAATCCGCGCGCGCTCCTCGATGCCTGGGCGGCCTACCAATCATCGTCGAAACCGAAGGCCGTGCGGCACTTCTACGTGCGTTCAACGACGCCTCCCGACCTTCAGCGGCGAATTGAGCAGGCCAGCGAAGCGCACGATACACCCTATGAACTCACCGGCGTCACGGCGGGGCAGATTTACGCGCCCTATTTGTCGAACGTTTCGCAGGTGATCTGCCGCATACCGGCCAAAGCCGGCATGAAAGTAATGTTGGATTCCATCGATGCACGGCCGGTGCGGGACGGCTGGAATCTCGGCGTTCTCGAGGTTGCCCCCGACGAGGAACTGAGATTCCGCGAACGCATCGATGGGCTTTGGGTCGCGGACCCACTGCAAACCTATCTCGACCTTCTCCAGGCCGGCGGGCGCGCAAAGGAGCTGGCCCAACACCTACGCACCGAGAAACTGGATTCGTGATGGCAAAGCCGCAGTTCCTCATCGACTATAGCCCGGACGTCACGCGCGATTGCGAGCGCGTACTCGTCACGTTGTTCAGTGGCCTTGGGCCCTGGCGCGATTCCGTCTTCCTGGTCGGCGGGCTGACGCCGCGCTACCTCGTGACCGCGCGGCCGCCCGATGTTCCGGCGCATGCCGGCACCGGCGACATCGATATCGTCGTTGATCTCGCCGTCCTCGCCGACGTCGAGGCCTATCGCACGCTCGAGGAAAACCTCAAGCGCATGGGCTTCGAGCGGGCCGAGAATGACAAAGGTGTCAGGGTCAATTGGCGCTGGAGAGCGAAGACGGAGCATGGAGTCACGGTCATCCTCGAATTCTTGGCCGACGATCCCCAGCTGAAGGGTGGGGCACTGCAGGAGCTGCCGACCGAGGGAAATGTCTCGGCGGTGAACATCCCGCATGCCTCGCTCGTCTTCGATCTTCATGACCGGATGGAGGTCACGGCCGATCTCCTTGGCCAGAAGGGTCGGGCGACCGAAAGCATCCCGTACGCCAATATCGTCTCGTTCACCTGCCTGAAGGCGTTCGCGTTCGACCATCGCCGCGAAGGCAAGGACGCGCACGATCTCAGCTATTGCCTCGAACATGGTGATGGTGGCTTGGAAGGCGCCATCGCGAAGTTCCGAGAAGCTCTTGCCGGCAAGCACGGCGAAACCGTTCACGCGGCCCTCGCGCTTCTGCTGAAGCGGTTCTGCGACCCCAAACCTGATGAAGGCTATCTGCGTGAAGGGCCGGTTGCGGCCGCCCGCTTCGAGATCGAAGGGGACGACGAGGATCCCGAGGTTCGCGAGCAACGCGCATTGCGCCAGCGTGCGGTGAATGACGTGATTTCGCGATTGCTGCGCGAGTTGGGCCAGGGGGAATGAATGGAACAGCTGCGACCTGTCGAGTTGAAGCTCGTCGACGAGCTGTTCGGGATGAGCTCCGGCTATGTCCTCGACTTCACCAACAGCACCTTCGCGGAGTTCTTCCGACGGGAAGTCGGGATCGACATCTATGACAACGCCTACGCGATCAACGGGCGGAGCAAGGGCAAACACCTGCGTGCGTTCCTGATGATCGGCTAGCCGCGCGCAATCGCGCGGGCGCTGGCAGCGCTGTGGGAGTATCGAGAGACCGATCGCCTTGGGCGGAACGAGACCGAAATGGTGGCGAACGCACAGACGCGTCTTAGCGCAATCGTGGTGCGGCTCGGCGGCCCAGCGCTACCGAGCTATGAGCCCACTGCGTCCGCGGCAGAAACGAAGTCGCCGGCCGGGGCACGGCCGTTCCGGGCGGACGAGGAGGTCCTCCGCCACCTCGAGCAGCGCTTTCTCGCACTCCACGAGATGTCGGACGAACCACAAGCCCGTGGCCGCCATTTCGAGACGCTTCTGTCCGAGTTATTCAATGCCTGGGGCATGGACGCGCGCGGAGGCTTCCATGTTTCTGGCGGCGAACAGATCGACGGATCTTTCCAGCACGCAAACGACACATATCTGCTCGAGGCGAAATGGCACCGCGCGAAGACGGACGCCAACACGCTTCATGGATTCCAGGGCAAGGTGAATGAGCGCCCAGAATGGACGCGCGGCCTATTCGTCAGCTTTTCCGGATTTACCGAGGTCGGCCTGCAAGCGTTCACGG
>NZ_JBAFWH010000037.1:0-8539 GCF_043195015.1 Xanthobacter sediminis
ACATCCAGAGCGGCACTAACAACTAATACACAGTGGGAATCTTCTTTTTGGAAACTTTATACCCATACCCCTCTAACCGTCGACACGCATTACGAAGCGTGACTTTGCTAAAAAACGGGATATCGAGCGACCGCGGCGATTTACTGATAATCGCAAATACAATTTCGTAATCCTGAGGGATGGGACGAACCCTTGGGTCTTCCAGCTTGTGAGGTCCTTCCAATTTCTCGTTCAATTTGGCTCGAAAAGCAGCATCCTGCATAAAGAGCTCCCCTGAAACTGCACCTTGAGAAAACAGATGACTGAGCTGTGATGAGCCACTGTAGCGCTTAACGTGAATAAGTTTCTTATCGATAGTTAATACATCGCAGAATTCAATTGAGCTACTCCCGCCTCCATATTGAATCAAATCCGCATCCAGGCAACATGATCCTTGGAGCGCCGCCGACAAATATTCGTTGTACTCGCCTTCATTGATATGCGCATAGCTCGGACATTCACAATCGGCATCGGGCACGTTTACGAAAGCGTTTTTCACTTGCTGAGCGAAATTTGCCGCTACGGCATACCATTTGCCGCCGTTGAGGACATACGTATACCCGTCTAGTTCAAGCTCGGCATAAAGGCAACGGAAGGCGGGCCACCCGAGCAGAACGTCGTCAGTGCGAGCCGAAATCAGATAGATGCTGGTCTTCTTGAGCCATTCCAGCGTTATGGGCTCGTCGTTCGCTTCTGTAACAAGTCCAGCCACGTCGATGTCCGGAACCAACTCTGCGCGCTTCCGGCGCCCATAACGGAATCCGACAGCGTCCGCCCAGTCAACAATCTCCGGCGGGACCATCCATATATGAGCGTACTCCCTCTCCGTGAACCTCGCGACAATAGCATCATTCAGTTCGGTCTGCTTCCTCACGGATCGCACTTCAGCGATCTGATCAATCCAGTCGAAATCTGCCTTGTAGTCCTCGCTGCGGAATTGTTGCAGGCAAGTCACTAGAAAGGCCCCGACATTCTCGACATCGATTTTCGTCGAGGTAGCGAAAGCGTCCTTTCCGGAAATCGTACGTCCAAATGCCTCAAGCCGGGATCTTCCGGTGACCGCGCTGATTAGGTCCTGTTCCACATCGATGCCAAAGCTACCAGCAGGACTTTCGCGGCTAATTTGCTCACGGCTCTGTTTAGGGACGGAGCCCAGCGTAACCTTGTCGATGCTTCGAAGGCTATCGTTGGCGACGCTGTTCAAGACGATTTTCAGCCCAAATCGCTCCTCGACCACATCGTCCCTCAACAGATGCCGCCCATGGCCAAAGGCCAATGCAAATATCTGAAAGCCGTCTCCATCAGGCAGGCGGATCAAAAGCAGTCCCTTTGCGCTGGCCGTCAGTAAGCTAAAGCGCGCCAATGCCTCATCGATGGTTGATTTGAAAAAGGTTGAGAGCCAGCTCGGTGGACGCGGGTGCGAGCTCTCCAGGTAAAATGTACCAACCCCCGGTACTTCGATGCTTGCGATGCCGTCTTCAACGATTTCGGAAAATTCGGAATACACAGACTTGATAAGATATATTGTCAGTTTGTTGGTTTTATCGGCCATCTTAGGTCCCCCTCTCCCCCCGCCTCCATTTCCAAGTTGCAACACAAAGTTATCGCAATCAAGACTTCAGTTGGGCTGCCGCTTGAGCCCTCACGGACGGCCCTCGCGTGATTTGATGGCCCGGCAAATGGTGTTGGATTGGCATGGCGTGAAGAGAGCCGCAGCGCCAGAGGCGACGTGCTAAATAGGATAAATACGGTATCTCTGTAGTGGCCACGATTTTGGCCGCTAGGCGGTGTGGACGGATTTCCCTCGGTTGAGGCTGCGGGATTCCCTTTTCGGCGTTTCGGTGATTCATAGCGGGTCGGCTTTTGGGCGAGGTCGACCATGCTGACGCGGATGACGGACGAGGATTGGGCGGTGGCGCTGGAGGTGTTCCGCGCCTGCCGGTCGCGACGCGGCGACAAGGGGCGCGACGACCGCAAGTTCCTCGAAGCCATCACCGTGCACAACATCTCTTGGCGGGCGCTGCCGGCCGAGTTCGGCTCCTGGAACAGCGTCTGGAAAAGGTTCTGGCGGCTGCGCCAGGCCGGCGTGTTCGAGCTGTTCTTCGAAACCCTGGCCTCTCTGAGCCGCACGGCCCATCTGGTCCAGATGTTCGACTCCACCGTGGTGCGCGCCCATGTCTCCGCCGCCGGAGCAAAAGGGGCAGGACGGTCACGCCCTCGGCCGCTCGCGCGGCGGCTTCTCCACCAAGATCCACCTCAAGAGCGACTTCGACCGCCAGCCGATCGCCTTCCACCTGACCGGCGGGGAGGCCGGCGACAGTCCGCTCTTCAAGCTGCTGCTGGATCTTGGTCCCGACGTGACGCCGCGCGCGGTGCTCACCGACAAGGGCTATGATGCCAAGGCCAACCGGGCCATCGCCAGGGCCCGGGGCATCGCGCCTGTCATCCCGTTCAAATCCAACTCGAAGGACCGGCCGGCCTTCTTCCCGAAGGCGCTCTACCGCGGCCGCGCCCGCATCGAGCAGTGCTTCGGCAAGCTCAAACGCTTCAAGCGCGTCGCCCTGCGCTGCGAGAAAACCGAGCGCAGCTTCGCCGCCATCATCGCTCTCGCCTTGGGCTTCATCCTCATCAAATCCGTCCACACCGCCTAAAAAAAGCGGCCGCGTACTTCGCCAGGGATGCCAAGTGAAGTACGCGTTCATGGCCGAGCATCGCCTGCTGTTTTTGATCCGCGCCATGTGTCGGTGCCTCCGTGTCCAGCCCAGCGGCTTCTACGCCTGGCTGAAGGACCCGCTGAGCAAGCGGGAGCAGGAAGACCATCGACAGATCGAGCTGATCCGCGCGGCATGGCGCGAGAGCGGCAAAGTCTATGGCTATCGCAAGCTCCACGACGACCTGACGGACATGGGCGAGAGCTGCTGTCCAAATCGGGTTGCGCGGCTGATGCGGCTCGCCGGCATCCGGGCGCAGATCGGCTACAAGCGCCGGCCCGGCCACTATGGAGGCAAGCCATCTCTGGCGGTCGACAACACGCTGGATCGCCGGTTTGACGCGGAGACGCCTGACAAGGCCTGGGTGACCGACATCACCTACATCCACACCCACGAAGGCTTCGCCTATCTGGCGGTCGTGATCGATCTCTTCTCCCACCGCGTCGTCGGCTGGTCCATGCCAGGCCCGGCAGACGACCAACGTCGTGCTTCAGGCGCTGCTGGCCGCCGTCTGGCGACGCAAGCCGAAGGGCCGTGTGCTGGTGCATTCGGACCAGGGGAGCCAGTTCACCAGCATGGAGTGGGCTTCGTTCCTGAAACACCACGATCTGCAGCCCTCGATGAGCCGCCGCGGCAACTGCCATGACAACGCCGTGGCCGAGAGCTTCTTCAACCTGCTCAAGCGCGAACGTATCCGCCGCAAGGTATACCGCACGCGCGACGAGGCACGCCGGGACGTGTTCGATTACATCGAGATGTTCTACAACCCCACCCGAAGCACGCACGCAACGGGATGCTGTCACCCATCGAGTTCGAACGGCAGCATAAAGCGCAAGCCGAAGGCGTCTAGAAAACTCGGGGCGCTTCACTTAGTTCGCGAGTGCGTCCAGGACCCACTGCTTCTCAAATCTCGTCAGCTCGCTATTGGGGTTGCGAGCCTCTTGAATGAGACGGCGCCGCAACGAGTCGATTGTGTCATTGCGCGCCAGGAAGCGTTCGGAGATTTGCACCGGCACGCCCTGCTCATCAAGGTTCTTGAGAACTTCGGCCCGAAACCATCGCGGCATTTCAGCGATGAACAAGCTATAGTTCGTGGTTGTGCGAATGCGCTTCGCAAACAGCTCGACGACTGAGAAGAGTTGAGGTAGTCCATATTCGCATGCGCGCAGAAAACGGAAGATGTTGTCCTGCTGCTGCGGCTCCCCTTTGTACGAACTGCTATGCCAATGGAAAAAGCCTCGCAACGTGCCATGGGTCCGCAGATTCGTTAGGTACATGGCTAACTGTGCAGCACTTCTGATGCCGAATTCACTGACTTTGCGAATCTCGCAGATTATGTTGCAGACGGCGAGAATATCGTGATACTTTGGATGACCACTCCAGTGAATTTGGGCGCCCTGACGAGACGCGAGCTGCGTGAGCTGCCTGAGCGCAGCGGCATCCTCAAGGCCGACGGATGAAGCGAGCCGAAGTTCATCCGCTGAAAGTCCCATGGTACGCGCGAGCTCGGTCACTCGGTCGCTGATAGCGGACGAGCTATCTTCATCAGAGATATGCACAATCAGCTCATCCGGCGCCTCATCGAGATCACCGAAGAGAGGCGGTTCGACTTCAATGCTCTGCTCGCCCGGAGGCGAGTGAAACAGGTAGACCGAGCCGACGTGGTGCTGACCAAGACGCCCCGCGCGACCTCGAATATTTGAAAATGTGAAGAAATCGTAGTCTTTCCGGTTAATTTTCTTGTCGTAAATGAGCACCGATTTAGCGGCGGTGTTGACGCCTTCAATGAGCGTTGAGGTGCAAATGAGGACCGGGAGCGTTCCGGCGTTAAACATGCGCACGAACTGAGAGGCCATCGAACGCGGAATCCGACCATGATGCACCGCGACACCGGCGGCAACAGTATCGCTTAGTTTCCATCCTTCGCCAAAGTTGTCGTCAATCCATTTCGACATGTCGTTGACCTTCGCGAAGGTCACGTCTTTCGTCAGAGTTGCAGCAAGCGCATTTGCCCGGTCAGGCGATGAAATGAACACGAGCGCGGGCCAGTTGGTCGAGCTTTTTAGCTCTTCCAATAGCCTGGCTTCCTTGTTCTTGATCCGAGTGAGATCGAAAGTGTCTACGGCTACGGTCGAGAAGCGCGTGTGGAGGAATTCGAACTTCCACCGATTGTCGGCCGAGTATCGGACAGTCTCGATGTTCGGCCCGAGAAAGAAGAATTGATTCGACCGACGGAGCAGTTGATAGACGGCCGCATTCAGTGTTGAGCTGCGGTCATCCTGACGGGATGGATCCAGTTTGTAGAACTCATCGACCACGGCTAGGTCGAGTCGGCCGAGGTCATTCCGATTTATCAATCGCTCTTGCGTGCCCAAGAAGATTACGGCGTCGTCTGGCGGGGCCACCTGAGAGTGATACATGATGAGTGAGAAGCGGTTGCCGAACCGCTTTTCGATCCGCCGCCTGAACTCGTCGAGGAGCGCGATAGTCGGCAGTACGATGGCGACACGCTTGTAGCGATTGGTGGCGAGGAGCGCGTCAATCAGGAGGCTCTTACCGAAGCTCGTCGGCGCACTCAATACGAGGTTCTTGCCCGCCAGCAGCGTATTTAGAGCAGCAATCTGCTCCCTATGGAACGTGACGCCATCAAGCTCTTCGGAAGTGACAGCATCAGCGACCGCCGCATCACGGTAGTCCGCTGTTTCTTTATCAATGTAGTTCCAGAGGCCGACCGATCGCGCGAGCGTGCTCAATACCTCGCGGTACGACGCAAGCTCCGGCTTCGAATCTAGAAGCGCAGCGAGGCGAGGGACGACGTTGAGAACGTCCGGGTCGTCTAGGTCGCGTGTCTGAATGTCGCGCGCAGTCTCCTGCAAGATCGAGAAGACACGCCCCTTCAGCGCCGAGCCCCGGAGATTCTCGATTTCATGCCACTGCTGTTGGGACACGGTCATTGGAGTCCCTTCAATTTAGCATCAAATGTAGCTACGAACGTGTTCTTGTCTGCGAGCGGCACATACAAGAGCACGACGCGAATGCTTTTCGTGAGTCCCGACTTCGCAAGTCGGTCACGGATCGCAGCAAACTCTGCCATCAGCGCGGCTTTGTAGGCATCAGAAAATTCGGTTGCGCCGCGGCACGCTTTACTGTCCGACAGGATGCCGATGACGAACACGCCGGACGCAATGAACTTGTCCAGGCTCGTCTGCGGCTCGAATAGCTCCAAAATCTCGTCGTACCGGGGCGTCGTCTTGGGAATTTGGGGGCCAAGAAGGAGTTTCTGCTCCTTGAGAAATCCCTGCTCCAAATGTTCCGCTACCGATTTGAGGGCCGTAGCGATGGCTTCTAACGTGTCCTGATAGAGCTTTGACTCACCAAGCCAGAGCTCCACGCCGCCGCCTGTCGGGAAGCGCGCGTGCACCATGTCAAACGCTTTCACGACATCGTTCGACGCACTCTTGTAGAAGACTCTGTTCGAAATTGGCAGGGTATCAAAATAGTCACGACAAATTGCATGAAGAGCAACCTCTCCAGCCTCACCGCGTTTCTTGTATTTCTCGCTTGTATAGACCCGGACGGCCGCCTTCTTTAGCTTGACGTACATGTTGCCGTGGTTAACCGCGAGCTCGTCTTCGGGAAGCGCGTACTCTGGCAGCCATTCGATGAGATGCTCGGCGAACGGTACACAGCGCCAAGCCTTCAGCTCGAAACCAGCGCAGCAAATACCATCGATAGGGTTGCCCCCATCTTGGAAGTGCAGCCGTTCAAGAAACCGCCTTGGTTTGTTCTTATAGATCGACAAGCCGAATCACCCCCCCTTGCAACCAGCAATCATTGCCGAGGGTTGTGTCGAATACAATCAGTCTCGCTTCAAGAGTGATCCTCCCTCGGTTTTGTGGACACCCATGTTAGCTTTTGCGAGCTTCAAATGGGTGCACGGCGTCGGGTGTTTCCGGTGTTGTTCAAACGGGAGGCGGTTGACCGGGTCCCGACCAGAGGCCTTTTCACCTCACAGGTGGCGCAAGATCTGGGTCTGCACGAGACGGTGCAGCGCCGGTGGGTGAGAGACCTCGCCCCCCCCAGGCGACGGGGCCGGCGCGGAGCCCGATCTCGCAGGCGGCGGCCCTGTCGCCGGCCGACCAGGCTGCGAAGAAACGCCCGGCTCAGGCGGGAGAACGAGCGCCTGCGGATGGAGCGCGACATCCTAAAAAAGCCGCGCTCATCTTCGGAGCGGCGTCCCGATGACGTTCGGGTTCGTCGATGAGCATCGCGATGTGTGGCCGGTCGGTGTGATGTGCGAGGCCCTGGGGCCGTCGGCCAGCGGCTGTTATGCATGGCGCGCTCGGTCGGAGAGTTCGCGCGCGCAGGCCAACCGGGCGCTCACCGATGATATCCGGCTTATCCACGCACACAGCAGCGGGACCTATGGTGCCCCGCGGATCCATGCGGCCCTGCGAGAGCACAATCGGCGCGTGGGTCGTTCCCGCACCGAGCGGCTGATGCGCCACGCCAGCATCCGGGGGCTGGCGGCCTTGCCACGGCGCGCCCGGACGACCGACAGCCGCCATTCCTATCCGATCGCTCCCAACCGGCTCGCCCGCGACTTCACGACCCAGGCCCCGAACCAGGTCTGGCTGGCGGACCTCACCTACATCCCCACAGGCGAGGGCTGGCTCTACCTTGCCGGCGTGCTCGACATGCACACCCGCAAGCTGGTCGGCTGGTCCATGCGCGAGACCCTGCATACGCAGATCGCCCTGGAGGCCCTCGCCATGGCCATCGAGCGCCAGAGGCCGGCACCCGGTCTGATCCACCACTCGGCGCTCGCCACCGCTGGCATCCCCCCATCCATAAGCCGCAAGGGGGGATTGCTGGGACAATGCACCCATGGAGAGCTTCTTCCTCACCCTGAAAACCGAGCGGGTCCATCATCGTCTCTATGCCACCAGGGCCGAGGCGCGAGGGGACCTGTTCGGGTACATAGAGGGCTTCTACAATCCCCGCCGCCTGCACGCGGCGCTCGGCGACATCAGCCCGGCCGAGAGGGAACGCAGTGCAGCTTAACCCCGTCCACTTTTCCGGGGGAAGATCACTCGAAGATATCGAATAGAGTGCGAGCTAAGCGTCCGCAAAACGAATGAACGCTGATTAGAGCGGGACGCTTGCCGGGCACGCTTTCGTCAATCTCGCATTTCCGCCTGTAGACCGGGCAGCCTCGCAGCAGACATTCCGAACGTCGCCTCCGGGTCACGACCGACTGTCGTTCGCTCATCGTGCTCTGCCGACGGTAAGGGTACATCGCTGGATGCGGTAAAGCCCTGCTGCCGGATCTGGCTACCTTGTAGCCGCGGGGTTGGGCTCTCCCGCCACAGGTGGTCCTGATACGTCGTCCGGAATCTCCTGCAGGAAGCTCTGGCCCTTCTGCAGCCGCTTGCCGAGCGTCTCGACGAAGCCCTCGTAACGCTCCCGCCCCTTGATCTGCGCGGCGGCCTGGACGTCGGGTGGCAGCGGTGGGGTGATGGTGAGCCAGAAGCGGATGTAGAGCGAGAGCGCATCGGCGGTGACGCGCACGTCGCGCTCGATGCGCTGGACCTGCCGCGACAGGCGATCGAGGCGGCGGGTGAAGGCCGCCTCCCGCTGGTCTGCCGCGTCGGGCGACAGGAAGGAGGCCACCGCCGCCTCGACGATGGCCGAGCGGGGGAGCCTCTTGCGGTCGGCAAGCTCATTGATGCGGCCGATCATCTCCACTGGCAAAGTCAGGTTCAACCGATCGCGCATGGGAAATCTCC
>NZ_JBAFWH010000038.1:0-7805 GCF_043195015.1 Xanthobacter sediminis
CCCCGCCATTGAGGATATCGTCACCGGCAAGTCCGCTCAGTGTGTCATTGCCGTCGAGACCGTTGATCTCGTCGGATGCCGCCGTGCCGGTCAGGCTGTCGTTCCCCGTAGTTCCATTGATCACGGCCATGTGCGCATTCCCTCTGGTGCAAGGTTGACGAAGGACGCTTCAGTCCGCGCGAAACGCCCGCGTCGCGTGGTCCCTGAGCGGTTTGAGCAGATAGGAGGCGACCGTGCGGTCGCCCGTCATGAGGAAAGCTTCCACCGGCATCCCCGGGACCAGCGACAGCCCCGTGGGTAGCCGCGCGATCTCCGGGCCTGGGATGGAGATCGCGGCCCGATAGAAGGCCGCGCCGGTCTGCGGGTCGGCTTCCAGATCGGCCGACAGGCGAACGACAACCCCGAACAGTTCGGGCGTCGTGTTCCGGTTGAAGGCGGTGAGCCGCAAGGTGGCGCTTTGCCCAAGGGTGAGCTGGTCAATGTCCTGTGGCGCAATGCGCGCCTCGGCGGTCAGTGCGCCGATCTGCGGCACGATCTGCATCAGGGTCTCGGCCGGGGTGACCACCCCGCCGACCGTATGGACCGCGAGCTGATGCACCGCGCCGGCAATCGGGGCGGTGATCTCGATGTGCTTTAGGGTATCAAGAGCGGCGACTTCCTTCTCCCGAAGCGTCGCTTGGTCGTTCTCGACATCGCGCAACTCCGCTGCGACCTCCGCGCGCATTTGCTGGTCGATCTGGAGAAGCTGCACTTCCAGTTCCGAGATACGGGTCCGCGCCGCGGCGATCGAGGCCACGAGCTGACCGCGTTCACCCCGCAGCCGTACGGCGTTTCGCTCGAGCGTGTTGAGCCGGTTCAGCGTGACGATCCCCTGGCGATAGAGGGGCCGGATGCCGGTCAATTCCAGTTCGACAAGCTCGATCTCGTCGGCCTTGGCTTTCTCCTGGTCTTCAAGGCCGATGATCTGCTGGCGAAACTGCCCGACCTGTTCGCGCAGGCGGGCCTTCTGCCCTTCCCGGGACGAGCGACGGTCCTCGAACAGCCGCCGCTCGCTGACCATGCCAGCATCGGCCTCCGCCTCTGACAGCCGCGACCGCAGGCTCTGTGGGACCTCGACCGTGTCGGCGCCATCGCGTTCGGCCGCCAGGCGCGCATGACGGGCGTGGAGCTGGTTGAGGTTCTGCGTGATGGCGGCTAGGTTGGCGCGGGTCACCGTCGCATCGAGCCGGATGAGAACGTCACCCGCATCCACATGCTGCCCTTCGCGCACCAGCAGGTCCGACAGGATGCCCCCGGACAGATGCTGAATCTTCTTGGCGTTGCCATCGACCACCAGGATGCCCGAGGCGATCACCGCACCGGACAGCTCTGTCGTTGCGGCCCAGCTGCCGATGCCGCCGAACAGGAGCACAATGCCGATCGCGCCCGCGATGAGGTTGCGGCGCAGCGAACGGCTCAGATGTGCGCGTGCTTCGATCATTGCTGCCCGGCTCCATCGTTTTCGACTACCGCTAGCGCTGGCGCGGGGGCTGAGCGAGCTGGCCTCGTGGACGGCCGCTGGAGCGATTTCAGCACCGCGTCACGCGGGCCGAAGGCACGGGCAAGACCATTTTCCATCATGAGCAAGACGTCGATCTGCGCCATGACGCTATTGCGGTGTGCGACGACAAGGACGATGCCGCCACGGGCCTTCACGCCGGCGATCGCCTGCGACAGGGCCTTGTCGCCCTCCACATCCAGATTGGAGTTCGGCTCGTCCAGGACGACAAGGAAGGGATTGCCGAAGAGCGCGCGGGCGAGAGCGATGCGCTGGCGCTGCCCGGCAGACAGCCCGGCCCCACCGTCTCCCACCTGCATTTCGTAGCCGTCCGGCAGGGCAACGATCATGTCATGCACGCCGGCGGCCTGCGCCGCGGCGACGATATCGGCATGGCTGGCTCTGTGGTCGAGGCGCGCGATGTTCTCGGCGATGCTCCCCGGAAACAGATCGGAACTCTGCGGCATGTAGCCGATATGCCGGCCGCGCTCCTCTGTTGGCCACTGGTCGAGGCTCGCGCCATCGAGGCATACGCGGCCGCGCGCCGCAGACCATGCCCCGGTAATGGTGCGCACAAGCGAGGACTTGCCCGAAGCGCTCGGCCCGATGATGCCGATGACGCTGCCCGCCTCCGCCCGGAAACTCACATTCTGCACCGTCATGCGCTGGCGCTCGCCGGGCGGAGCTGCGAACACGCCTTCCACCAAAAGCGACTTGCCCGGCGCCGGAAGCATGGTTCGCTGCTGGCAATCGACTGGAAAGTGCCGGAACAACTCATCGAGGCGCTGCCATGCCTGCCGGGCAGCGATCATGCCGCGCCAGTTGGCGATCACCAGTTCAATCGGCTGCAGCGCCCTTGCAACGATGATGGAGCTGGCAACGATCGCGCCTCCGGTCATGTCGCCCTGGATCACCAGCCACGCGCCGAGTGCGAGCGTGCCGGATTGGACGATCTGGCGCAGCGATCGCGACACCCCCGCAAATATCCCGGCAATGTCGTTTGCCTCGTGCTGTAATCTGTTCGCTTGGCCATGGGCCGCGTTCCATCGTTCCGTTGCGCGGGGCAAGATCCCCATGGCAGCAATGGCTTCGGCGTTGCGAAAGGCCGCCTCGCCAAAGCGGTTGCGCCTAGCCGTTGCTGCCGCTAATCGTTCCGTGCGCCGGCTGGTCAACAGGCTTGATACGACGCTCAGCGCCACCAGTATCGCCATCGTGCCGGCCCCCAGCCAGCCGATTAGCGGATGCAAGAAGAAGCACACGCCCAGAAACACGGGCATCCATGGCAGGTCAAAGAGCGCCGATGGTCCGAGGCCGGAAAGGAACATCCTGATCTGGTCGGCTTCCTGGGCAGGCTTCAGTATGTCGCCGTTCATTCTGATACGCAGAGGAGCGCCGGCGATGGTCGAGAAAACCCGGGCTGATATCTGCGTGTCGATGAGGCCGGCAACCCGGCTCATGACCCGGCCACGCACGATGTCGAGGAAGCCGGAAACGGCAAAGAGACCGACCGCAAGGATCAGGAGGGCTATGAGCGTTGGAATGCTGCGACTCGGAATCGCCCGATCGTAAAGTTCCAGCATGAACAGCGGGGCCGTGAGTGCCAGGAGGTTCACCGCACCAGAAAATACTGCCGCCCCAATAATTGGGAGCGCCAGCATATTCCGTCTTTCTGGGTTATTTTCAGAGTAGCTCATGGAATCAATATACCAAATATTGATTTTTTATTTATTTTGATGCGATGATATTCAAAGAATATATATAGTAATAATTTAATTATAAAATGACAATAATTCACTGTTATGTGGCGATTATTGAATATTATATTTTCCAAATTGATACTTTTTAAGTTATCATATAACTGAATGTATGTAATGAAGTAATCGCGCTTTCGGGGAGGGTTGCGGCTCAATACTCCATTCCGGACCCGCATAATGATCTGTCGGCTCGTCCAGAATTTTCGCTTGATGGCCGAAACGTTCATGTCTTTCGCCAGATCGTTGCGCACGTCCGGCTTGGCGACAATAATGAACGACCTATCTTTGCGCTCGGCGATGGCGGGCAATGGCGTCCCGGCGAGCTTCGGCCAGGCGGATGATACGATGAGGGACTTGAGGCCGAACGCGCGCGCAGATTGCAGCATGTCCGTCACACCGATGGACGTGGATCCGATCTGATGACGCAATTGATCTGCCTCCGCGGGGACGCCGTGGAACCGCAACATAAGCACGAGCACACCCCGGCCGGAATCCGACCTTACGCCCGCATCAGCTTCATAAGACGCGTATGAGCGCAACTGCACAACTTATACGATAGCTAACACTCGATTTAATGTTAGGCAAGGCGACTTTTGTCGGAGAATATTACGTTGCGTTAGCCGGATAGCGGTATGTGGCTGCATCATTTGTGACCGTGCGCGACATGCGCTTTGCCAATGAGGCATTTGCCCGCCGTGCATTTTTGAAGAGGTCAAACATGAGCGGTCCTGAGTTTGCTGGAGGTCTGAACTCCTGAAAGGGTTGGGTGGTGTGGACGGATTTGATGAGGACAGAGCTGAAGGCGCGGGCAACGATGGCGGCAAAGCCACATTCGGTCTTCTCGCAGCGCAGAGCGACGCGCTTGAATCGCTTGAGCTTTCCGAAGCACTGCTCTATGCGGGCACGGCCGGCATGAGCGCCTTTGGGAAGAGGGTGGCTCGTTCTTTCGCGTTGGATTTGAAGGGGGATGGAAGGCACGACACCCCGAGCCCGTGGCGCCCGGTTGGCCCTGGCGTAATGGCCCTTGTCGGAGAGCGAACCGGCAGCTGGCTGAGGTTGAGAAGACGCTCGCGGTCGATGTCGGAGGACACCCGAGTGATGCACTCCAGGCCGCCTGTTTCCATACTATCCGGGATAAAGCTCGCCGCTATGGCTTTTGCCCGATCAGGCCGGTCACGGTTTCGACCTTGTCGAGCCAATCGGCGGACGTCTTGTCGGTCCAGGCAACGATGGAACGGATACGCTCATATTCTTCCTGGACGTTGCGCCGGAAAATCGGCTCGTGATGCGCGATGCGGTTACGTAGGTCCCGGATCTTCTGCAACCTGTCGAAGCCATCGCTTCGCAGTTGCTGGACGGTTCTTGCGGCGTCGGCATTCGGAAAGGCCGTCCTGAAATGACGGTTCCACACGGCCGCGTCATGGCTCCTGGTGAACATCCGCTCCCAGAACACGAACTTCAGCTCGGCAACGATTTTGCCCGCCGTCGGCAGTCTGTTTGCCAGATCCATCAGATCGCGCCTGGGGCTATAGGCCCGGAGCGGATCTCTGAGGCTGATGACAAAGCCTCTTTCCCAAGGCCAATTGGGACCATAGGTGCCCTCGATGGCGGACACGATTGAATTACGGACACTGACCTCACATATCTGCAACGGAACAAAGAACGCTGCCGAGAGCTCCAGATTCCAGCGGTAGAGTTCGAGCGCCGCCTCCTTGTCGCTGGCCATCTCGACCAGGTAGGTGGCGAAACGCGGCGCGGATAGCACCGCTGGCAGGCTATGGATTTCCTCGGGCGTGAACGGCATTGTCGTTGTTCCTAGTTCAGGCTCGCCCGTACGTGCGTTGACAGCGACGTGTCGAATGGCGTAAAAGCACATAGAAAGGCGCGTGAGGTCGCGGGGTAACACCACCCTCATCGTCATACGGTAGAAGGGAAAAGCTCGCCTCTGGCGGGCTTTTTTCTTTTCCGCGCTTCATGTTTGTGCTCCCGGATCGCTTAACGACCCCTGAGGCGGCGGTGGAGGTGCTGTGGCGGACGCGGCTACTGCCGCATTCGTGTTTTCAGCTGCCGGGAGCTTCGCAATATATTCGCGCAAGGCCTCGATTTCACCGAATGCACCGACCTCCATCAACCGGTCAATGAACCGGGCATAGATTCCATCTTGGACCTTTCCCTGAGTACGGAGCCACTCGACGGCCGCGTTCGGGCTGACGAGCAGGACATAGTGGAATTCCCCGGATGGTCCGGGCTTGGTCATGATGAACCAGTGCTCCCGCAGGAGTTTCATTCGTTTGCGCCAGGTGTCGACGGCGCGCTCTCCCGAGAACCCCGCTTCCGCTGCGAAGGTCATCGGGTTTTCAATTGTGAGGAACGGCATGTCGGGGGACCGCGCCCAGAGAGCAAACAGCGTGTGACCGGCTGGACTGCCTTTCGAGAGGGCGTCAATCGCCTGCATGACGATTGGCATCGTGCGGGGCACGGTTGTGAAGCCATCGTTCGTCTTGCGGTGCCATATAAACTCGGACGACGTGCCCGGGAAGTGTAGCGCCATCTGTTCCTGGGCGCGCTCCGCCATCTTCAACCGTCTTACGGAAGCCTGCCGCCCGTTCGCCATCTGTTGCTCCTTTCTGCCGTCTTGCACCGATAGATGCGCTCACCGACCCCAAACGGCAACGGGTGAATACGCCCGTCAGAACGACGTGTTCGCATCGGTGAATCGGATTTTCACGACCGCTATTGCACATGATTTGGAGTGACCCAAGGTGTAATGCTGCGCCGTTTGGCGCAGCATTCTGGAATTTTGCGAACTAAAACAAAGTCGTGCTGGATAGCAGTAGTGCTCGTGTATTCCGGTGCTGCCGGTTCTCCCCGGTGCTTCCGATGCTCCCGGGTTTCTAAGGGGCGCGCCGGAGGCAGGACGTCGTAGGAATCGGCCTCAACGCCGACGATTTCAGCACCGCTGTAGAGCGCCAAGAATTGAAAGAAAGAGGGGAAGGAAAGAGAAACTCGTCGTGGATCTCGACCGCGTCACCGGCTCAGCCGCGCACGCCCGTCGGGTGATAACCACGATTGCGCTTCTGGCGCAGCAGGTCGAGAAAGAGCTGCACGGCCTCGTCCTCCTGGTCGAAGGAATGCTGCATGGTCTGCCCATGAGTGCCGATGCGTCCCCAGCGCCGGATCAGGCAGGCCTGTCCGAACAGGGTTTGCTCGATCGACATGGCGTAGAAGCGGGCCACGTTCCTGGAGGCATCCCGGCGTTCGACATAGAGCTGATAGGGCTGGGCGCGCATGGCGCCAGAATCCCATCGGCGAGATTTGGCGTCCAACGACAATTATGAATCGGTCCGGCACCATCGATTTATTTCCGTGAAGGTTTGTGTGCTCCAGTCAGCATCACGTTCACAACGCTCGGCCCTTCTCTGGCTTGAACCTGTTCACTCTCACGCAGGCCTTCATGTCATCTCGCCGGAACCAGATGGCGCGGCCGCAGCGCAGCGGTGCGTTGCCGGCCGTGAAGACGATCTGCTCGTCGGCGCGCATGCGCAGCACCTCATGCGGCTGGATCAGCGGCCAAGACCCGAGTTGCTTCGATCGGGTGCGCGAGGAGCCGGAGGATTGCGACGAGCTGCTGATCTGGTCGATCTCGACCGAGGTCGCACCGCAGCGCCGGGAGATGTAGTCGGCGGTCTCGGGATCGTTGACGGCGGCGAAACTGATCCAGCTCGTCGACTCGAACCATTTGCTCGCGGCGTCCCGGCCGCCCCGGGTCCCGCGCATCTGGCCGATCGACTGGAACAGCAGGATGAGGGTGATGCCGTATTTGCGGCCGGCGTCGCGGGCGGTCTCGAGAATCCGCATGAAGCCGAGGCGCGCCACCTCGTCGAGCAGGAACAGCGCCCTCCCTGTCATCTCGCCGCTCCGGTTGTAGATCGCATTCATGAATGCGCCGATGATGACGCGGGCGAGGCCCGCAGCCGGTGCGGCGCAGGATGCGTTCGATCCGGACGTCCGTCGCGGTGATGAGTTCGGAATAGCCGTTCGCGCCATCGACCATTCGATGATGGCGGCGAACCTGGTCCAGGTCGCATCGTGGAGCGCCTGCCCTACCCTCCCCGCTTCGACGGTCGTGTCGACGCAGAAGCGCGAGCTCTCGATCATGGTCGCATGCGGCTGGAACAGCCCGCGTTCGGCGAGTTCGGGAAACAGCACCGAGGGGAGAGTCGGGTCCGTTGCGGGAAGCAGACGAGCGCAGCAGACGACCGTGTTTCGGCCCGTCACCGCCAGGATGTAGGTCGGCTGGCGATCACCGAAGCCGTCGGCTTCGCGCCCATCCTTGACGTTGACATCCCAGTTCAGGCGCTTGCCGAAAACGCGCGCCCGAAGTCTATGCATGCTGTCGAGAAGATCAGGGAAGTCCTTGTAGGAATTCGGCGCGATAGCCAGTACCCGCACGTTCGATTCTCCGACGCATTTGATGTCGGAGGACAAAACGCACCATCGGAAGGCGCCCGCGA
>NZ_JBAFWH010000040.1:0-4534 GCF_043195015.1 Xanthobacter sediminis
ATTATGTTGCGCCGAGGGTTATGTTGCGGGCGCGCGCCAGGCCGTTGTGTTACGATGGATCGGCAGCTCTTGCGCAACATAATCTCTGTCTGAGCGGTTTCGACCAACATAGCTTCCGCCGCCCCGCTCCGTCGGGAAGATCAAGCCTCCAACAACATGGAGGCCAGCGTGTTCGATGACATCTTCTTCCCCCACACCGCCGACAAGTATCGGGCGGCGCCGCTCGCAGAGCAGCGGGAGCGATACCTTGCTCATCTGAAGGCGACCGGCACGAGACGATCAACCTTGCGCAAGTGTGCCAACGATCAGCTGAGCTTGGTGCGCCTTCTGGACCTTAAAGATGGCGACCGGGTGAGCCGGTCGCGGATCGAGGCCGCCGCGGCGCTATGGGCGCAGCCGAGGGGACGCCGGTGCGATCGGGCCGCGTCGTCCAAGACGCGCGACCGCTTCGCCAGCCACGGTGTTCGATGGCTCACCTTTCTGGGCTGGCTCGAAGATGATGGCGACTGCCGCCATCCGCATCATGGCGAGGTCCAGGCCTTTGCACGATGGTCGCGCGAGGATCGTGGGCTCTCCGATGCGACCGTGCAAAGCTACTGCAAGGCGGCCGACCACTTCTTCGGCCAGCTGGTTGCCAAAGGCGTCCGGCTGAGCGCCGTCGGCATGGCCGACATCGACGATGCCATGGCGGCGGAGCACGAGCGTGGCGCCTGGAGCCGCCGGACGAGACATGATTATGCGCAGCGGCTAAGGGCGTTCTTCCTGTACGCCGAGATGCGCGGCTGGTGCCGAGCGGGCCTCGCTGCGGGCATCGTGGCACCCTGCTTCATGGCCGACGAGGGCGTGCCGAAGGGGCTGCGGCGCGAGGATGTCGTGCGCCTGCTGGCGTCGGTTGGGGGCGACCGCCCGGTCGACAAGCGCGACCGGGCCATCCTGATGCTGTTCATCGGGTACGGGCTTCGGACCGGAGAGGTCGGTGGGCTGCGGCTGGACGATTTGGACTGGGAGAACGCCATGCTTCGGGTCCGCTGCCCGAAGCCGGGTCGGACCCATCTATGGCCGCTGTCGCAGGGCGTCGGCCACGCCATCCTGCGCTACATCAGGGAGGCGCGGCCGTCCGGCTTCGGGCGCAGTCTCTTCTTCACGACGCGCGCGCCCATCCGCCCGCTCGACCGAAGAGCCTTGGGCAAGATCGTCAGCGACCGGCTGGCCGGCATCGGCATCGTCACCGGACGACGTGGGGCTCACGCCCTGCGGCATGCGGCGGCCCAGCACCTCCTGGATCAGGGTACATCGATGAAGGTGATCGGGGACTTCCTCGGCCATCGCGATCCGTCCTCCACCACGATCTACGCCAAGGTCGACCTCGCAGCGCTTCGCGAGGTGGCCGCTCTCGACCTGGAGGGCCTGGCATGATCCTGCGCGAGGCGATCGAACGCTATGTGCTCTGGCGACGGGCTCACGGCGCGAAGTTCACGACCGGGGCTAGACTTCTGCGCCGCTTCCTTGACCATGCTGATGGCGACGTCGCCTGCGACGCGGTCACCACGGGGCAGGTCCTGGCCTACCTGGCAGGCGAGGGCCCGCCGACGCGTCACCGCGAGAACAGATACTATGCGCTTGCCGGCTTCTGGCGTCACGCGATCAGCCGCGGCCATGCGACCCGCTCGCCCATGCCGGTCGATGCGCCGAGGTCGCCCGTTCGGGCGCTCCCTTACATCTACTCGCGCGACGAGCTTGCACGCCTCTTCGATCCCGCGACCGTGGAGGCAAGCCGGCGCGGCGCGGTCCAGCTGGATGCGGTGACGTTCCGCACCCTGCTTCTCCTGCTGTACGCGGCGGGGTTACGCTTTGGTGAGGCGACCCGGCTCACGTTGGCCGACGTCGATCTGGCGAACGCCGTCCTGACCATCCGGGCCACGAAGTTCTACAAGAGCCGCCTAGTTCCGGTCGGACCACAGCTCGCAGCGGTACTGGACCGACACGTCTCCCTGCGTGGGCGCGGCGGGCTTGCCCAAGGCGAGAACGCCTTGCTCTTGGCGAACCAGGACGGAACTCGGCTCGCGAGCAGCACCGTGCAGGCCGCGTTCGACACGCTGCGACGCGTCGTCGGGATCCACCGCGCGGCAGGTGGTCGGAAGGTCCCGCGCCTGCACGACCTTCGGCACAGCTTCGCGGTCCATCGCCTGACGAGCTGGTATCGGCAGGGCGCCGATGTGCAACGGCTGCTGCCGGTGCTCTCCACCTATCTCGGTCACGCCGATCTGGAGGGCACGAAGGTCTACCTGTCGATGACGCCGGAACTGCTGGAACAGGCGTCGCTGCGGTTCGCCCGCTATGCAGAGGGAGGTCGGCATGTCTGACCTCGCAGCCCTCGGCCCCTGGCTCCGCCGATTCCTGTGCGAGCACATCGTCACCGAACGCAATCTCGCCCGGAACACCCGTAAGAGTTACCGCGACACCTTCAGTCTGCTGCTGCCCTTCATCAGCCGCAAGGTGCGCAAGCCCGTGGACCGGTTGGCCGTGTGGGACCTGACGTCCGGACACGTGCTGCAGTTCCTCGCCCATCTCGAGACGGATCGAGGTTGCACCGCCCGGACCCGCAATCAGCGGCTTGCCGCCATCCGGGCGTTTGCGCGCTTCGTCGGCAGCCGCGACCCGGCCCATGTCGAGTGGTGCGGTCACATCCGGGCCATCGCGTCGAAGAGGTCCATGCCGCCGCCGGTCGGATGGCTGACCCGGGCGGAGATGGAGGCGATGCTCGCGACGCCCGACCGCAAGACGCGGCGCGGCCGGAGCGAGTACGCGCTTCTGCTCTTCCTCTACAACACCGGCGCAAGAGTCTCCGAAGCCACGGGGCTGAGGGTGCGCGATCTGCAAATCGGGTCACGGAACGGCGGGCACGATCTCGCCACCCTGCACGGCAAAGGCGGCAGGACGCGGCACTGCCCGCTATGGCCGGAAACCGAGCGCGTTCTGGTGGACGAGATCAGCGGTCGCGCGACCGAAGACGCTGTGTTCGTCAGCCGGCTCGGGACGCCCTTCACCCGCTTCGGGGTGTACCGCCTCATCGAGCGTTGTGCGGCCAAGGTCCCGGGACTGGCCGATCGGACGATAACGCCGCACATGATCCGGCACACCACTGCCTGCCACTTGGTCCTCGCCGGCGTGGACATCAACACCATCCGTGCCTGGCTCGGACACGTGTCGATCAGCACGACCAACATCTATGCCGAGATCGACCTCACGCTGAAGGCCAACGCCGTCGCGCTCTGCGAGGTGGGGCAGCCACGGCCTGCTCGCTCATGGAAGGAGGACAAGGACCTCATGGCCTTCCTGAAGGCCTTGTGAGTCGGAGACGGGGTACCGGCGTCGGTCACCCTGTCCTCGCCATCCTCCGCCGCATGAAGCGGACCGCATCCTGCGGGACGAGCTGAGCGCGCACCGACGCACGAACGGCGCCGAGGCCGAACGCGAGCAGGTCCTCGTTGAAGTCCCCAAGTTGCGGGGAAAGGACCAGCGCCTCGACGCCAGCGGCTTCGGCGGCCTCGGTGAGCGCCGCGACCGCCGTCTCGCCTGCGGCATCGGCATCGCGCGCGATGTAGAGCCTACGGAGCCCTGGCGGGAACTGGAGAGAAGCGAGATGGCTGGCTGAGAGCGCGGCCGCCATCGGCATGGCGGGCATCGCGCATCGCAGCGACAACATCGTCTCGATACCCTCGCCGGCAGCGAGGACGTCGCCGGCCGCGCCGAACCGAACGGCATGCCCGAGAAGAACGCCCATGGCTCGTCGCGGCGTGTCGATCGGCGCCTTGCCCAAGCCGTCCGGGGCAAGCCAGGTACGATGCACGCCGGTGACGGCGCCGGAAAGATCGGTGACCGCCGCGATCATCGCCGGCCAGATCTCGGTCGGCGCACGCTCGTCCGGACGATACCAGCAGCGCGGATGAAAGCGGAGGGCCTCACATCCCCTCAGGTCCGTGATCCCGCGGGCGCGCAGGTACGCCTCGGCCAAGGTGCCGACGATCGGCTTCGTGATGGCCCAGAGCCGCCGCGCCGCCTCGGGCGAACCGGTCGGAGCGGGCGGTCTCGGCTCATATGGCGGTTCGGCGCGGGGCAGCGACAGGAAGCGCCGGGCCTCCTCCGCGACGTCGCGGAACTGAGTCAACCCGCAGCTCTCGCGGATCACGTCGAGCAGATCGCCGTGCTCGGCCGAGGCGGCATCGGTCCAATGCCCGGCTGCGCCGGAGCCGGAATCCGGCCCGCTCAACCGCACGAACATCGACCGGCCCGGCGCGTTGCGCGCGTCGCCCACCGTCCAGTAGCGGCCCTGGCGTCGGCCCTTGGAGAGGTAATGGCGGCAGACTGCCTCGGCGTCGCGGGCGAGGTGCCGCGACAGCTCGGAAGCGTCGCGGGGCATCACGCGACCCTCCCTGACGGGCTGAGGTTATGTTGTGCAGAATCTGCCGATCGCTCGCAACACCGCCGCCCGGCGCGGGGCCGCAACATAACCCTCGGCGCAACATAATCGGTC
>NZ_JBAFWH010000041.1:0-3736 GCF_043195015.1 Xanthobacter sediminis
GCCGGCGATCGCTCCGATCTGCCAGACATAGACGGGCTCGGTGCCGTTCACCGCATTGTCGCCCAGGATGCGCTCCTTGTAGATCAAAGGGTTGTGGCTCGCCGCAGTGCGCACGTTCCGCCAGTGGCGGTCGAGGGCAAGCTTCTCGTCGGTGGCCGAGGCGCTCAGCGCATTGAAGACATCGCCGGTGGCCCGCAGCGCGAGCTCGGCGGCACCGACCTGCGCGGCGGCGGAGGCGAGCTCGGCGTCGATGTTCGCCTGGTCGTCCGCGGCTTTATCGTCCGCCTGGGATGTTTCATAGGCCCGCTGCGCCGCCCGCGCGGCCTCCAGCGTGGCGGCACGGGCGGTGAAGGCGAATGCGCGCGCCCGGCCCACCACCTGCAGCACCTGGGGATCATGCCGCGGCAGCGTGCCGGCGCCGTGGGAGAAGCCACGCGTGCGCTTGGCCACCAGAGCCGAGGCCTCCCGCACCGCCGCGAGGGTCGCGCCCGCCAGGACCGAGTTCAGCACCAGCTGGTAGAAGGCGGTCTGGTAACGGAAGCGGGCCTCGAACGGCACCAGGCCTTCCGGCTCCACGGCGGCGGCGGTGTAGATGGTGGTGCCGGTGCCGGTCAGCTTCTGGCCGAAGCCGCTCCAGTCGTCGCGCCGCTCCACGCCGGGCTGCGCCGCGCGCACGATGGCGATCACCGGGGCGCCGGTGTCGGCGCGGGTGGCATAAGTGTCGATCCAGTCCGCGAAAATGGTCCCGGTGGAATAGTATTTCTCGCCCTCGACGCGGAAGCCCTCGCCATCCGGGACCACCTTGGTGATGGTGTCACCGAGCTTGACCGCGCCGATTTCGGTCCAGCCGTTGCCGGCGATCTCGCCGGCGCCGAAGCGCTTCAGCCAGGGTTCGCCCTGGCGACGAGGCGCGACGAGACGGTCTTCCACCAGGGCGAAATGCCCGCGCAGCGCCTGGGCGACATTGGTATCGGCCTCGGCGAGGTCGATCAGGAGGTCGAACAGCTGCGGCAGGGAGACGCCGAGGCCACCGTACTCCACCGGCACGCGCAGCGCCGTGAAGCCGGCCTCCTTCAGCCATCCGATCTCCTCGAACGGCAGGATGCGCTCGCGCTCGCGCCGGACGGCCCCTTCCGCGATGCGCGCGAACAGCGGGCGGAAACGCGCCTTCAGCGCCCCGGTGTCGGGAAACGTGCCCCGGTACTCATGCACAGTCACGGCAATGCTCCTTCCTGCGCCCGAAGCGGCATCCGGGCGACATTGACCTTCATTTCTGGAACAGCTTCGACCGCCCTAGAGCCGGCGGCACCCCAGTCTTGCAAAGTGTAATCGGAAGCCGCGGATGGAGGCGAGGGTTCGTTCTTCCATATTTCGGCCTTTGCGGAGCATCTCACCGTCGCCGAATAGATAATTTTCGGAATATTTTTTCAAAAATGCGGCGCCGCTTTCGGAGAGAAATTTCTCTCCTATCAATTCACCTGGATCCATATCGCCCGTAGAATAATGTTATTGAAATATAACACATAATAAGAAGCGTATTCCACTTGCAGGATGCGTTATTTCTCGCAACGCTGCGAGAGCATCGCATTGCGCGGCGCTGACGACCCCCGCGGAAGAAGACATGCGCACGGCGCGGATGGCGCGCGTCTTCCGGATGCGGATGAGACATCAAGCCCGAAAAGGAACGAGCATGGGTTCCCTCACCGAAACCGAAATCGATTACACGCAGCATCCCCGCGTGAATTCCGCGGACCCCGTGCCGCCGCGTCCGCGGCCCTCGACCCCGCCGCACCTGCTGAAGGACGAGGCGGACGCCATCGCCGCCGCCACCGCGCTGGCGACCCGGCTTGCGGAGGGCGCGGCGCTGCGTGATCGCGAGGGGCTGCTGCCGCTGGCCGAGCTCGACCTCTACTCGCAAAGCGGTATCTGGTCGCTTCTGATTCCGAAGCGCTACGGCGGGCCCGGCCTGTCCCACGCAACCCTGGCCAAGGTGATCGCCATCATCGCCTCCGGCGATCCGGCGGTGGCGCAGATCGCGCAGAACCACATCGCCATCGCCGCGCTGGTGGATCTCGACGCGACCGAGGAAGAGAAGGCCCGCGTGTTCGGCTGGTCGCTCGCCGGCCTGCGCTTCGGCAACGCCTTTTCGGAGTTCGGCGGCAAGGACGTCACCGACTTCAAGACCCGCGTGCGCTTCGAGGGCGGGGAAGCGGTGGTCGATGGCGAGAAATTCTACACCACCGGCGCCCTCCTGGCCCACATCGTGCCCATCGTGGCGGTCGGTGACGACGGCGTCTATCTGGTGTTCGCCGACCGCGAGACCCCCGGCCTGAGCGTCACCAACAACTGGTCCAGCTTTGGCCAGCGCACCACCGCTTCCGGCTCTGTGCGCATCGAGAACGTGCGCGTGCCCCGCGAGCGGGCGGTGAAGCTGCGCGACACGGCGGAGCACCCCTCGGTCCAGGGGCCCGTCTCGCAGATCATCCAGGCCGCCATCGATGCCGGAATCGCCCGGGCCGCCATCGACGATACCATCCGCTTCGTGAAGACCCAGACCCGCCCGTGGATCGACAGCGGCAAGGAGACGGCGGGCGAGGACCCCTACACCATCGCCGCCATCGGCGACCTGAAGCTGCGCCTGCATGCGGCGGAAGCCCTGCTGGAGAGCGCCGGCCGAGCCATCGACAAGGGCTATCTCGACCCCTCTCTGGAGAATGTGACCGAGGCCACCATCCGCACCGCGGAAGCCAAGGTGCTGACCACGCAGATCGCCATCGACGCCACCAACAAGCTGTTCGAGCTGGCGGGCACACGCTCGACCCTCGCCCAGTTCGGGCTCGACCGGCACTGGCGCAACGCGCGTGTGCACACGCTGCACGACCCGGTGCGCTGGAAATTCTTCCATGTGGGCAACTGGTACCTGAACGGCGTGCATCCGCCGCGCCATCCCTGGAACTGAGACCCGCGCGCGGCGACCGGGCATTCGGGGGCGCGGATACCTCAGGCATCCGCGCCCTTCGGCATGGCCGCCGTCGCTCAGGGCGGGACAGGATCGGCCACGGAGAAGACCGTTCTCCGCAGGCGGGGTCTGGGAGGGACGCGTTCTCCGACCGATGGGTTCTTTGGAATGGCCGCGGCTGCGGGGGCCGCCTATCACAGGAGGTGACGACGCGCGTCCGGAAACGGACGGCGTAGGCCCGGCCGCTCTGACAGGATCGATGCGATGGCGAACCTTCCCTCCCCGGAAGTCTTCTGGTTCCTCCCCACCTCGGGCGATACCCGCTACCTCGGCACATCCGATTTCGGGCGCGAGCCCACCAACGCCTATCTGCGCGAGATCGCCGTCACCGCCGAGCGGCTCGGCTACGACGGCCTCCTCATCCCCACCGGATCGAGCTGCCAGGACCCCTGGGTGACCGCCTCCAGCCTCATCCCCCTCACCAGCCGCATCAAGCTGCTGGTGGCGCTGCGCACCTCCATCATGGGGCCCACCGCCTGCGCCCGCCAGGCCGCCACCCTCGACCAGGCCCTGGACGGGCGCCTGCTGCTCAACGTGGTGCCCGGCGGAGACGCCGCCGAGCTCGCCGCCGACGGCATCTTCCTCGATCACGATGCCCGCTACGAGGCCGCCGACGAGTTCCTCACCGTGTGGCGGCAGATCCTCGCCACCGGCGAGGCCTTCAGCTTCAACGGCCGCCACCTCAAGGTGGAGAACGCCCGCAATTATTATCCCCCG
>NZ_JBAFWH010000042.1:0-3181 GCF_043195015.1 Xanthobacter sediminis
CCCCTCGCTGGAGCGCTTGGACCAGGCGGCGCCGATCTCGATCCGACCCACCAGGACCCGGTGGCTGGGAGCATTCTCACCATTGGCGCGCAGCTCGGGGACGATGCGCACACCTTTGGCCTGAACGCTGAGGGTGACGATCTCGCCGGTGAACTCGTTCGCGCCGATCTTCTTGAAAGTGCCGATGGTGGCCATTGTCGATCTCCGTCTTCCGTTTCCGAGCCCGCACCGTTGCGGCCTCGATGGCGATCGAAGGGCGGAAGGCGACTGCCGCCGCACCCCGGCAGGGGCTTGATGGCCAAGGAGGACTTTCTTGTCCCGCGAGGAATGGGCGGAACGCTCAGGGGAAGAAAGCCCGACGCCGCCATTGCGGCAGAGGCGGTCGAGGCGCAGCCGGCCTTCGGCCAGATCAGGCCATGGAAGAGGCCAGCTGGTGCGCGCGATCAACGGTTGGAGATAAGGAGGAGATGGCGATCTCTCACGGGCCCTGCACGAAGGCGGCCCAACCTTCACCGGTGTTGACCTCTTCATTTTCCGGCCATTGCGTGTGCTTCGAACTGACAGGACCAACGGGTGGAACGCTTTCCTCACCGGCCATGCGATGGCTCGCGCGCAACCGCGCGAAGCTTGTCACCAAGCCCTGCCATGCTTGCGCACTCGCGGCCTCGTGCCTCGATCCTTTCGCCGTCGCCATCGCATCCTCGACGACATGGGAAATGTCGCCCCGCTGATTTGCTCTTGCCTGATCGGGTCGTGTCGCTCCAAGGCCCGCGCCAGGGGCTGGACAGAGCGTATGGCGAGGCTGCACTGGTCAGCCTGATGTCCCCATGAGGCAAGGATCGAAGGCCGAGATCGTGTGCACCGCGGGTCAGTTCAAACACCGCGTTACCGCGCCAAATGAGATGGTGGGTATGGATCGTTATGTCGTCATTTCGGGTTGCTCCGGCGGGGGCAAGTCGACACTGATCGCCGAGCTTGCACGCCGTGGCTTTGCCGTGGTCGAGGAGCCAGGGCGGCGCATTGTCGCCGAGCAGATCAGCGGCGGCGGATCGGATCTGCCTTGGGTGGATCTGGCCGCTTTCGCGCGACTTGCGATCGCCATGGCGCTGGAAGACAGGTCCACGGCGCTTGCCCAGAGCGGATGGGTCTTTTTTGACCGTGGGCTTGTCGATGCGGCCGTTGCGCTTGAATACGCAACCGGGGAGCCCATTTCCGAGACGCTCTGCAATGCCCATCGCTACAATCGCACTGTCTTTATGACACCCCCATGGCCAGAGATCTTCAGCGGCGATGACGCGCGCCAGCACGATTTGTCGGCGTCGATTGCCGAATATGAGCGCCTGATCGCAGCCTTTCCGAAGCTCGGCTATGAGGTGACGATCCTGCCCAGGGTATCGGCTGCCGACCGCGCTGATTTCATCATCGGCCAACTGGGAGCCCTGAACCAAGTAGATTGAGGCGTCTCGTTTCACTCCTGTTAGGACCCGAAGGGGTCGATCTCACGGATGATCTGGGAGGCGTCGCCGTCGAACTCGTCGGCAGGCACAACGGACAGAGTGCCGTCACCGGCGCGGAAGATCACGATGACGACCATCAAGGTCTTGGCGAGGCTGAGGGCGAAGGCCTGTGCATCGGTGGAGGACATGGGGTCCGGCTCCTGCTCGAAGCGGAGGAACATCCCCCGCTGACAGGCGCCCGACGGGTCCGGCCGCGGGCCGCAATCACCGTGGAGGCAAAGCCGCAACGGCGGCACGCTGTGCGTAGCCGACCCCTTGCGGGTTGATGGCGTCAGGCCCTCGGTCGGACCAAGGAACAGCGCAGGAAAGCGGGGGTGGTCTCTTGCTCGAAGAGCACCGGGTGCAGCCATTTGCCTGCATGGTCGGGCTCAGGAGGCGCGTTGAGCTCCACCCGTGATAAGCGGTGGTCCCGCTCGCTTGTCCGCTGAAAACCGATGATGGGAACCGCAATCTCGTGAAAAGCGGTGACGCACCGTGAAATCCGATTCCGACGATGAAGGAAGGGCAGCGCTCATGCGCCGCCCGACCCAAACCGGTAGACGGGGATGCCGAGCTTGCGGGCCTTGTCGGCGAGATTGTCCTGGATGCCCGTGCCGGGGAAGATGATGACCCCGATGGGCGTGACCGAGAGCATCTGGTCGTTGCGCTTGAAGGGGGCGGCCTTGGCGTGGCGTGTCCAGTCGGGCTTGAACGCGACCTGCGGCACCTTACGGGCATCAGCCCAGCAGGCGGCGATCCTTTCGGCACCCTTGGGTGAGCCACCGTGCAGCAGCACCATGTCAGGGTGCTTCGCGCGGACCTGATCGAGCTTCGCCCAGATGAGCCTGTGGTCCACCGTGTCGCCGCCGGAGAAGGCGATCTTCGGACCTGCGGGTATCAGCACCTCGGTCTCCGCCCGCCTGCGGGCGGCGAGGAAGTCGCGGCTGTCGATAAGAGCTGAGGTCAGGTGCCGATGGTTCACTAGGGATCCGGCGCGTGGGCGCCAGGCTGAGCCGGTGTGCCGCTCGAAGGCATCGGCGGCTTCATCCCGCATCAGCTCGAAGGCATCGCGGCGCTCCATGAGGCTCTGCCCCTCGACGATCAGACGTTCCAGTTCCACCGAGCGCACCTCGCTGCCGTCCTGCTCCTGCTGGCTACGGCGCTGGCCCTGCTCATTGTCGTCGAGGGTACCGGAGATGCGGCCGGCGGCACGGTGGAAGAGATGGACGGTCGACCAAAGGAGGTCGGGAAGGTCGGGCTCCAGGCGGGTGTCCTGCAGTGTCGCGATCAGCGCATCGAAGATATCGGCGATTGCGCCGGTGATACGGTCAGTTTCGGGAAGCGGCCGGGAATCGGGCTCGTCCCCGAAGGGACGGTAGCCGTAGAGCTGAAGTTCCTGCAGCAGGTGATCAGTGGGAGAAGAGGCGTGGGGTTCGTCGTGCTCGGTGCTCATGGGAGGCTCCGTCGATTGGACCGCAGCCTTGCGGCCTTCATGGCGACGAAGCCGGCGGGCGGGACGGACCTGCACCCCGCGGGAAACGCGGGGCCGGAGCGGCAGCGGAGGATGGCGGAGGCCGGCGATTTTGCTTCGCGATGGAAAGGCGTGTGTCGGGACCCGCGACGCTTGCGTCGTGGGGAAACACCGCCGCCGGAAAATCACCGGCCGGAGCCATTGCCGGTCCGGA
>NZ_JBAFWH010000043.1:0-3081 GCF_043195015.1 Xanthobacter sediminis
GCCTTCGCTGGAGCGCTTGGACCAGGCGGCGCCGATCTCGATCCGACCCACCAGGACCCGATGGCTGGGCGCGTTCTCGCCGTTGGCGCGCAGGTCGGGGACGATGCGCACGCCCTTGGCCTGGACGCTGAGGGTGACGATCTCGCCGGTGAACTCGTTCGCGCCGGTCTTCTTGAAGGTGCCGATGGTGGCCATTGTCGATCTCCGTCTTCCGTTCCCGAGCCCGCACCGTTGCGGCCTCGATGGCGATCGAAGGGCCGCAGGCGACCGACGCCGCACCCACCGGGGGTCCCCGGCGCGCTTGCGCGATGGGGTGGTTCTGGGGCCGCAGCGCAGCGGAGGACGGCGCAGGAGCGGCTTTCTTGTTCCGCGCGGAATGGGCGATCCGGGCCCCCGAAGGGGTGGTCGCCCAGGGGAAGAAAGTCGTGACGCGCCGTTGCGGCATAGGCGGTCGAGGCGCAGCCGTCCTGCGGCCAGATCCGCCCATCAGAGAGGCCGTATGGAGCGCGCGATGACGGATACCGACGGAGAGGATGGCCGCTGGGTGCCCATGAAGAGAGGGAACGGAAATTTCGGCGTACATCCCGGTGGCTCGTGGCATGGCGAGCCTTCGTTGCGATCCACATGCTGAACCGGCCGCTTCCGAAGCCCGGAGAGTAAGCGCGTCGTAGGGCACCGCCTGTCCCCCGTTTCGGCTGGGGAAGATCGTTGGTCACCAACGCTCCCGCGCTTCACAGCCCCTCGTCGCAATGGCTCCAGGACGAAATCGGCGGGCCTCCGGAGCTACTGATGCTCTCCTGGGAGCTGGACCTGGGCGCGCGAAGGAGACCCGGCTGTTTGGGCAGGCGCCGGCACCTTCGTGATCCGCTTGAACGCCGCAATGCCAACCGCCACCGCACCTATTCCGGCGAAGGCAGCCTGCCAGATGTTTGATGGCACGAAGTAGCGAACGATGCCGAAGGTGACGCCGTAGCCGCAGACCATGGCCGGCACCACGAATGTGCCCACGACGATCGTCCTTGTCCAAACGGAGCGGGTCGTCAGGATCAGGACGTGACCGGCGCCGAAGACAAGGAGGGCGGCGGCGGTCCCGAGAACGACACCCCCAATGGCGCCTGCACCGCTCTGATAGGCCCAACTTGCCGCCGTGATCCCCATGATGACGGGGAGTGCCAGGGTCGCGAGCTCGAACAGCAGACAACAGAACAGGCCCGCGGCAATGCAGGCGACGATGATAACGGGAATGATCATGGTGGTGGCTCCGCAAAGGTGGGGCGGTCGCGCCTCCACCACCACCGCGGCGCGACAACCAGCATAGCAACCGAAGAAGTTTCCCGGAATCCTTGAGCTCGGAATATTCGGGACACCCTCCACTATCTGGCGAAGGGATCAATCTCGCGGATGATCTGTGAGGCGTCGCCGTCGAACTCGTCGGCAGGCACGACGGACAGGGTGCCGTCGCCCGCGCGGAAGATCACGATGACGACCATCAGGGTCTTGGCGAGGCTGAGGGCGAAGGCCTGTGCATCGGTGGAGGACATGGGGTCCGGCTCCTGCTCGAAGCGGAGGACCATCCCCCGCTGACAGGCGCCCGATGGGTCCGGCCGTGGGCCGCAATCACCGCGACAGCGAAGCGGGAGTGGCGGCACGCTGTGCGTAGCCGACCCCTTGAGGGTTGATGGCACCAGGCCCTCGGCCGGCACCTAAGGATCTGCGCAGGAAAGCGGGGGTGGACCGTCGCTCGAAGATCGGCAGGTGCGGCCGTCTCCTCGCATGCGCGTTCGGGAGGCTCAGCCCTTCTTGACGCCGGCTGAGTGCTGGTCCGGTGCGTCAATTCGGTGAAAATCGATGATGGGAACCGCAATCTCGTGAAAAGCGGTGACGCACCGTGAAGTCCGATTCCGAAGGTGGAGGAAGGCAGCGCTCATGCGCTACCCGCCCCGAAGCGATAGACCGGGATGCCGAGCTTGCGGGCCTTGTCGGCGAGGTTGTCCTGGATGCCCGTGCCGGGGAAGATGATGACCCCGATGGGCATGACCGCGAGCATCTGATCGTTGCGTTTGAAGGGGGCGGCCTTGGCGTGCCGTGTCCAGTCTGGCTTGAAGGCGACCTGCGGCACCTTTCGGGCATCGGCCCAGCAGGCCGCGATCCGCTCGGCACCTTTGACCGAACCGCCGTGCAGCAGCACCATGTCCGGGTGCTTGGCGTGGATCTGGTCGAGCTTCGCCCAGATGAGCCTGTGATCAGCCGTGTCGCCGCCGGAGAAGGCGATCTTGGGCCCCGCGGGCATCAGCACTTCGGTCTGTGCCCGCCTGCGGGCAGCGAGGAAATCGCGGCTGTCGATGAGGGCGGCGGTGAGGTGCCGGTGGTTCACCAGGGATCCGGAGCGGGGGCGCCAGGCTGAGCCGGTGTGGCGCTCGAAGGCATCGGCAGCCTCGTCCCGCATCTGTTCGAAGGCGTCTCGGCGCTCCATGAGGCCTTGGCCCTTGGCGATGAGGCGCTCCAGCTCCACCGAGCGCACCTCGCTCCCGTCCTGCTCCTGCTGGCTGCGGCGCTGGCTCTGCTCGTTGTCGTCGAGGGCGCCAGAGATCCGGCCGGCGGCCCGGTGAAAGAGATGGACGGTCGACCACAGGAGGTCGGGAAGGTCGGACTCCAGGCGAGTGTCCTGCAGCGTCGCGATCAGCGCATCGAAGATATCGGCGATGGCGCCGGTGATACGGTCGGCCTCGGGAAGCGGCCGAGGATCAGGCTCATCGTCGAAGGGGCGGTAGCCGTAGAGCTGGAGGTCCTGCAGCAGGTGATCGGTGGGAGAAGAGGCGTGGCGAGGTTCGTCGTGCTCGTTGCTCATAGGAGGCTCCGTCGGTTGGACCGCAGCCTTGCGGCCTTCATGGCGACGAAGCCGGCGGGCGGGACGGGCCTGCACCCCGCGGGACGCGCGGGGCCGGAGCGCGAGCGGAGGATGGCGGAGGCCGGGGATTTTGTTTCGCGATGGAAAGGCGCGTGTCAGGGCCCCGCGACGCTTGCGTCGTGGGGAAACACCGCCGCCGGAAAATCACCGGCCGGAGCCATTGCCGGTCCGGG
>NZ_JBAFWH010000044.1:0-2950 GCF_043195015.1 Xanthobacter sediminis
CTCTAAGTTAAGGGCGCGATTTTCATTTTCGGTGCATGGGGTTAAGTCGGGTTTCGGTTCCCGATAGCACGAAGGTGCGGTTCCTGATGGCACGTGCCTTGGGGTTCCTGATGGCACGAGACAATCCACAGTCTGTCCACAGGCCGGCTCGAAGGCGAGCAGCGTGCGGGCGCGCCCGTCGAGCTCCAGGAACAGGGTGTAGCCGGGCAAAGGCTGGCGGCGGATGATGTCCCGGAGCTCGAAGGCGAACCGCTTGAAGGGCGACAGGCTGCCGGATTTCAGGTGGAGGTGATGGAAGTCGAAGCGCCAGCCGTCGGGCTGGTGACCGCCATGCTTGCGCACAAGCCGATAGAGCCAGCGGTCGAGCCCGCCCGTCAGCGCAAAATACGCCCGGTCGATGGTGAGGACGAGCGCATCCTCGACGATGGCGCAATAGAACCAGTCGGGGACGATGAGCTCGATGCCGGCGGGCCTGCCGTCGTGGTCAGTGCGCTCCTTCCATTCGTTGATCCAGGAGAAGCGGTGACGTCGACCCTCCCCCCGCTGGCGGATGGAGGTGGACACGGTGGTGGACTGCAGGCGGTCGAGGGCGGCTTTCAGACGCTGATAGTCCCTGATCGATGTGCCCCGGCCGACGAACCGGAGGATTTCGTAGGGCGTCGCGGCCATGAAGCGCGAGGTGCGCAGGCCGGCGTCGCGCGCTTCGACGATCTGGCTGGCCGCCCAGATCAGGATGTCGGCATCCCAGATGGTCGCCATGCCGTGGTCGGGCACCGCCTCGACCCGGATGGCGATGTCGCCCGCCGCAAAATCAATGGGGGCGACCCGATGGGTCTTGGCGAGGGAGAAGAAGGGATAGGCCATGAGATCCTGCGCATCGCGGGGCGCGAAGGCGCCGGGGAGCGCGCGGAACAGCTCAAGCTGTCCGCTGGGCTGGGGAGAGCGGTGCGGTGCTGCCATGACGAAATGGCCGCTCAGCGCGCGAGGCTGCCCGGCAGAACGCCGGACATCGAATGACGCTTCGCCGGCAGGACGGTGCCGCGGGGATCGGAGGTGGAGGTGACCGCACCGCGGGCGACCCAGGCCTGCAGGTCCTCGACGGAATAGACGACGCGCCCGCCGAGCTTGCGATAGGCCGGACCGGTCCCGTAGGTGCGGTGTTTCTCGAGCGTCCGGGGCGACAGGCTGAGAAAGACAGCGGCTTCCTTGGTGCGCAGATAGCGCGGCGGCAGCGGGACAGCTTCGGGACGCATGGATCGAACCTCCGTGGGCGATCGCGGACCGCTGGGCGTCAGCGGCGGACGGCGATCACGGTGGCGAAGGGCGCCCGTCGTGGGGGATGGGGAAGTTGAGGGGCGTAAAATCCCCACCCCTGAGCCGGCGGGGATGAAGCTATGGTCGTCGGCGATGATGCAGGAGCTTGAGATAGCCGCCGCCGATCAGGGCACGGCCGCCCTTCACGAGACCGATGACCTGGTCGCGCAGCGACGAGGTTTTCCAGGGCTCGGAGGCAACACGCCTCTCGCCGTACAGCGCGAAGGCGATGTCGCGATAGCTGGCGCCGTCAGCGCGTCCATCGGCGGCCAGCATCATGGTGCGCAGACGCCGCCGCTGCTGTGCGGTGAAGCGGGTGTCAGTGAGCGCCGGTCGACCTTCGACCATGCGCCAGAAACGGGTCAGCACCTCCACCCGCCCCATCATGTCCGCGTCCAGCGGGATGAGCGCGGCCATCGGAGTGTCACGACGACTGCCCGGCAGGAAAAGAAGCTGGAACGCATGATCGGCACGACCAACGACGGCGTGTACGCCCTCGGCGCTCTCTCTGACCGTAGAGATGCTATCGAATACGATCGTCTGCGTATCAGGCTCGAAATCGGGAGAGGGGCCGAGAAGCACGACGGCCGGATTGACGCGGGGCGACCACAGGACGGTCTGCTCCACGGCGTTTTGGGATGGCCGTGCCGCGAAATCGCAGCCCCCAGCGCTGCTCCACCTCCCGGGGGAGCGGCTCGGCGTCGGTGCCGGTGGTCACGATGGACTGGTAATGACCCTGATAGGCTTCGTCCCGGCGCAGGCATTCCCAGGCGAGGCCTTCGACGGAGAGGTCATCGAAATAATCGTAGCTGGCGTTGTCCCGCCAATGCGATGTGTCCGGTTTCATTTTCTCGGCTCCGCATCAGTCGCGTGCGTGTCGAGAGAGGACAATCTGGGATTGAATAGGGTCTGGGAAGTTCGCCGGAGGGCATCGCGTGATGCGCTGGCGGCATCACCTCGGCCGCCTCAGGCCGGGCGGCGGAGCAGGTCTTTGAAGCCGCCGGCCGCCACCCAACGGGCGCGGGCAAGATGGCTGTCATGGACATGACGGGCGCGTTCGGGCTCCCGAGCCGCGTCGATGCCGAACAGCACCGCGGCGATCTCCTCCCAGCCGGCGCCATCCGCCGTTGCATCGAGCAGGCGCGCATAGAGCCTGATGTGCGCCCGGTCATAGTCCGAAAGCTCGGGCCCGGTCGGTGCGGTATCCTCGAACGCCTCGGTCATGTCTCCCCGCCTGTTCATGCCCAGCGTCATCGGCGGTTCTAGCTGAGGCACGATGGGTGCGCGAGCGCACACTTTAAAAGTGCGCCAAGCCAATGCGGCCCGGCGCTCCAAACCATTCGGGCCACAACGATACATATTATAGTTGATAAGACCAAAGGGTGTAAATTGCGATCCGTCTGCGCATGGACATGCGCAAGCTGGTCGGCCGGAATTTCGCGCGCCTGCGTCAGGAGAAGGGCCTGACACAGGAGGACGTGGAGGCGCGCTCCGGCTTCAGCCAGCAATATATCAGCGGCCTGGAGCGCGGTCGCCGAAACCCCACCGTCATCACCCTGTACGAGCTGGCCCAGGCCTTGGGCGTCAGCCACGAGGAGCTGGTGCGTCCGGACGGCAAGGACTGAACCGCGGGGAA
>NZ_JBAFWH010000045.1:0-2449 GCF_043195015.1 Xanthobacter sediminis
TCCGGCGTTCAGGTACCGGGCGCCGTGTTGTTCAGAACTTGAGCGAGAACTGGGCGGAGAAGGCGTTTTGCGAGGCGGAGGTGGCGAACTGGCCGGAGTAGGTGACGGCGAGGGTGGCCGCATCCGACAGGCCGTAGGCAAGGCCGGCGTTCACCAGCAGCGCATCCTGCGCGATCGGCACCCCGGAGACCTCGAACGGCGTGGCCCCGCCCAGGAACCGCATGGCGGCCGCCGGCGTGGTGTCGCCGAAGGCGTGCTGCCAGCCCAGCGTCACGCTCGGCGTCAGCGCCCGGCCGAACAGCTGCACCGAGGTCGCCGCCCGCACCCCGAGCGTGCTGTAGAGCGTGTCCATGGCGGCGGTGTCCACCGCCAGGGCCGCGCTGGACAGCCCCTCCGAGAAGGAGGCCCCCGCCACGTTCACATAGGCAAGGCCCGCGAACGGCTCGAAGGCATAGCCACCGAGCGCGACATCGTAGCCTACCTCCCCGAACAGCTGTGCGGTGCCGGTGGAATAGCCCGCGCTGGCGGTCTGGCTGAAGCCCGGGAAGGACACCATCCGGCTGGTCGAGATGTCGTGCCAGCCATAGGCGAAGCCGCCCCGCAGCGCCCACGCCCCGAACTGCCCGCCCGCATAGACGCCGACATCGTAATTGTCGCTGTTGCCGCTGGAGGCGCGGGCATCCACATCGAAGCTGGAGCGGCTGTAGCCGCCGAACACGCCGGCCCACACGTTGGGCTGGAGCGCCACATCCGCACCGATGAGGAAGCCGCCGAGGCTGCTCGACACGGAGGCCGCATTGCCGTTGCCGAAGCTGTTGCCCCAGCCGCCGTAGCCGTGCGCCCACAGGGTCACGTCGAGATCCTTGCTCAGCCGCGCCGTGGCGGGGCCCGCCCCCTGCGCCGCCCGGGCCAGCGCATCCGGCCCCTCGGCCGCCTGCCGCAGGCGCGTGCCCACCGCCTCGCGCACATAGATGGACTGCTGCTGCAGCACCCCGTCCACGGAGGCGTAGACCTCGCCCGAGAGCGCGTTGAAGGCCGGCGCCACCGCCGCGTCCGGCAGCGAGAGGATGGCGTCGTAGATGGCGTTGCCGCCACCCAGTGCCTGCGCCGCCACCGCCACCCCGGCTTCGTTCATGGTCCGTGCGTAGGAAATGAAGTCCATGCCGGTATAGGCGAACGTCAGGTACACGTTCTGCGCGTCATAGCTCAGCGAAGGATCGAGGAAGGCGTAGTCCGACGTCACCCCCCCGAAAGTGCCGCTCACCGTCCCGGAGGTGGTGAGGATGGCGACGGTGCTGGAGCCAGGGTAGCGCCCGGGCTCCGCCGCCACTTCCACCGTGGCGCCGCTGGAGATGGTGACGGCGGCGGAGGCGATGATGAGGTCGTGGGCCCCGGCCGGGGTCACGTCCACCCGGTAGACCGCGCCCGTGTTGAAGGCCACCGCCCCGTTCACCGTCAGCGTTCCCGGCGAGTAGCCGGGCGACACCGTGCCGCCCGCGTTCACCGTCAGCCCGCCGATGGTGGCGGTGCCGCCGAGGGTGCCGCCCGCGTTCACCGTGAACGGCGAGGCCGTCACCGTGCCGCGCTCCAGCACCACAGCGGTGTCGTCCACCGCCACCGGGCCCTGGTAGGGCGCCGAGAAGACCACGCTGCCGCCGCCGGTGAAGGTCACCTGCCCGGCACCGGAGATGGAGCCGGTGAAGGCGTAGCTGTCGGAGCGGTTGAACACCAGGCTGGCGTTGTTCACCACATCGCCCACGATGGCGCCAGAGGTGCCGCCGTTGCCGAGCTGCAGCGTGCCCTCGGAGATGACGGTGCCGCCGGCATAGGTGTTGGCCCCGGTCAGGATCAGCGTGCCGGCGCCCGTCTTGGTCAGCGCACCGCTGCCGGAGACCACGCCCGACAGGGTAAGCGCCTGGGCCGCATCCACCGCGAAGGTGCCGCCGCCGCTGCCGTTCACCGCCGCCAGCGTCACCCCGCCGCCATAGGCGAAGGTGCCGCCGGCGCTGAGCGCGCCCGCCCCGCTGAGGCCGAGCGCCCCGCTGCCCAGCGCCCCCGCCGAGGCCACCCGCACCGTGCCGGAGGTGATGGACAGGCCGCCGGAGAAGCTGTTCGCCCCGTCGAGGGTCAGCGTGCCCGGGCCGGCCTGGACCACCCGTCCGGTGCCGGAGATGGCGCCGGAGAAGGTGCTCTCGCCCGAGAGGTCGAACGCCAGCGTGGCGTTGTTCACCACGTCGCCCAGGATCGAGCCGGTGGCGCCGCCGTTGCCGAGCTGCAGCGTGCCGCCCGAGATGGTGGTGCCACCGGTGTAGGTGTTGGCGCCGGTGAGGATTAGGGTGCCGAAATCGCTCTTCTCGATGCCGGTCGTGCCCTTCAGCGTGCTGGCGATGGTGGCCACCGTAGCCGCTCCCGCCTGGGTGCCGTCACCCACCCGGATCGGCGCCGGCGA
>NZ_JBAFWH010000046.1:0-2144 GCF_043195015.1 Xanthobacter sediminis
CCCCCGCGGGCCTCAGCGGCGGAAGTTCGGCGGGCGCTTCTCGATGAAGGCGCTCATGCCCTCCTTTTGATGCTCCAGCGCGAACATGGCCTGGAACACCCGCCGCTCGAAGCGGATGCCTTCCGCCAGCGTCGTCTCGTAAGCCCGGTTGACGCTCTCCTTGGTCTGCATCGCCACCGTCATCGACATGTCGGCGATGGTCTTGGCCACCGAGAGCGCCTCGCCCACCAGGTCCGCCGCCGGCACCACGCGCGAGACCAGGCCCGCCCGCTCCGCCTCCGCGGCCCCCATCAGCCGGCCGGTGAGGCACATCTCCATGGCCTTCGACTTGCCCACGAACCGCGTCAGGCGCTGGGTGCCGCCCGCCCCCGGCATCACCCCGAGCTTGATCTCCGGCTGGCCGAACTTGGCGGTGTCCGCCGCCAGGATGAAGTCGCACATCATGGCCAGCTCGCAGCCCCCGCCCAGCGCGAACCCCGCCACCGCCGCGATCACCGGCTTGCGCACCCGCGACAGGCGCTCCCACGAGGTGATGAAGTCATCGTCATAGCTCGCGGGATAGGTGAGCGCGTGCATCTCCTTGATGTCGGCGCCGGCGGCGAACGCCTTCTCCGAGCCGGTGATGACGATGCAGCCGATGTCCGCGTCCGCCTCGAACGCGTCCAGCACCACGTTCAGCTCGCCGATGAGATCGGAATTGAGCGCGTTCAGCGCCTGCGGACGGTTGAGCCGGATCAGCCCCACGCGATCGTGCCGTTCCACAAGCAGTGTCTCGAATGACATTCCTATCTCTCCCCGTCGCCGCCCGGTGCGGGCGGATTCGTTCAGCCCCAAGGCGTACGGGACAGGTCTAGAGCATTTTCAGGCGAAGTGGATTCCGGTTCGCGTGAAGAAAATGCGTGATCTGCGGAATCCGGAGTGGTGGCCGCGAGCCAGTGCGGACGGGACATGCCCTGGAGCGTTTCCCCGCGTGAGGGAATCGGCGAGACGCGCTGGATTTCCGGGTTGGCGCGCGTTCTTCACGCCAGCCGGGTTGTGCTCGAAACCGCGCGTGCACACGCCGAGCCGGTTGCAACGCGGGCCGGTCCGGCGATGGCCTGTCCATCATGGGGGCCGGCGGGCGCCGCGGCGCCCTCAGCGCTGGCACACCGGGCAGAAGAAGGTGGAGCGCCCGCCCTGCACGATGCGCTGGATGGTGCCCTTGCAGTGCAGGGTGGGGCAGCGCGCGCCCTCCCGGTCGTAAACGCGGAAATTGTGCTGGAAATAGCCGAGCGCCCCGTCCACCTGGCGGTGGTCCTTCAGCGACGAGCCGCCCGCCTGGATCGCCTCGCGCAGCACGTCGCGGATGGCACCCACCAGCCGCTCGGCCCGCAGCGTCGGCCCACCCTCGCGCGTGGCCAGGGTGTGGGCCGCCCGCCGCGGCGAAAGCCCTGCCCGGTGCAGCGCCTCGCACACATAGATGTTGCCCAGCCCCGCCACCAGCTTCTGGTCCAGCAGCGCCGATTTCAGGCAGGTGTGCCGCCGCGCGCAGGCCTGCGCCAGATAGGCGGCGTTGAAGCCGTTGCCCAGCGGCTCCGGCCCCAGCCCCTGCAGCAGCGGATGGCTCTCCAGCCGGTCGTAGGGCACGATCAGGATGGCGCCGAACCGGCGCGGATCGTTGAAGGTCACGGTGGCCCCGCCGGCCAGGTGCAGCACCACGTGGTCATGGCGCCCGGCCGCCCCGCGCGGATGCTGGAACACGCCGGGTGTCTGCCCGCCCTCCCCCTGGGCCCCGGCCCCCTCCACCCGGATCGAGCCGGACATGCCGAGGTGCATGATCATCACCTCGCCGCCGGAGAGGTCCGCCAGCAGGTATTTCGCCCGCCGGCCGAGCGCCACCACCTTCCGCCCGGCGAGGCGCGCGGCGAAATTCTCAGGCAGAGGCCAGCGCAGGTCCGGCCGGCGCGCCTCCGCGCTCTCGATCACGGCGCCCTGCAGGACGGGCAAGAGGCCGCGGCGGACGGTTTCCACCTCGGGCAATTCGGGCATCTGGTCTCGGCTCGCCGGTGCCGCCCGAAGGCGCGCGATTCAATCACTGGCCCCTCAGAATCCGCCACCCCGGCCCCGCACGCAAGCGACAATCACACCCCACAACCGCTTTCCGG
>NZ_JBAFWH010000047.1:0-2105 GCF_043195015.1 Xanthobacter sediminis
GAGCGGCGTGGTGCTGGCTACCGCTTCCAAATGCGTGTGCCGGCTGACCTCAGATCGGCCTACGGTGCGTCACCCATCCGCATCCGCCTCGGTTCAGTGGGGGCAACGTCACCAGCATGGCCATTCTAAAATGGTGTCAGGAGACCAGCGTCGAGTGGCATTACATTGCCCCCGGCAAGCCGATGCAGAACGGCTTTGTCGAGAGCTTCAACGGCAGCTTCCGCGACGAGTGCCTGAACGAGACCCTGTTCTCGTCACTCGCTCAAGCCCGCGCCGCCATCACTGCTTGGAAGGAGGATTACAACAAGAACAGACCACACTCATCGCTGGGCAACATTACTCCCAGCGAGTTCGCAATGAAAATGGCTATGGAAAAACAGGCCGCATGAGGCCAGATTGACAACCCCAGACTCTCCCGAAAACTGGAGGGAAAGAGGGGCTCAGGTCAGAGGCGCTGATGGCCGGAGATCGTCACCGCTGACGGATCCGGGTTCTCTTCACACGTGAGAAATAGCCACTCAGATCATTGCCAACCCAAATCGAAGCAGTTCTACCTGCTCCAGGCTCACGCAGGCACTGCTTCCTCCTGGTCCGTGAGCTCCTGTTTTCCGAGGTGCTAATGCCGGACATTATCCGCCTTTCCCAAAGTGGTACAATTGCAACGATTTCTGTGTTGGATCTCGCCGGCTGGGCAAGCGGCACCCTTAAGGGCATCGGTGCTCCCCTTCGCCTGCCACCGATCCAACGATCGGTGGTGTGGCGCAATAACCAGATACTTGATTATTGGGACAGCTTACTGCGCGGTTTTCCGCCGGGGATGATGATGGTTCAAAAGACAGCCATCGGGGCCCTGGCGCGAAGTGTCGAGGGCTTGACAAGCATTCAGGATACGGACGGATATCAGCTATTCGACGGCCAGCAGCGGTTGAATGCGATTTTGACGGGACTAGGGCTTGCGATCGGCCGGAAAACACGTCCGGAGCGACAAATATGGATCGAGCTCAATCCACCTGACCGGCAAAGAAAAAACTCGGAAACTAGATTTGTATTGCGAATTAACAGTATCGGGCAGCCATTTGGATATCGCCACGAGTTCCCAAATGAAAAATTCCCTATTGCGAAGCGCCGAGAATATCAGGTACCGAACGCACAGAAAGACGCACCGGCATTCTTCAATGTTTTGGTGGACAATGCTCTTGGCTCTACTTTGATTGAGTCATGCTGTGCAGTGCCACTGGAAAAGTTCATAAAGCTCGCATACGAAAACTGCTTCGATGCCTCTGCATTTAAAAGCGCATGGCGGGAAGGCGACACCCTGGTTTTGGAAAGAGCTGACGATGAGATTCTCTGCGAGGCTCTGACCGCGCTAAAGTTTGCGCTGGAGCTTGATGTTCCTTTGTTTTTTCTGCCCGAGTCCGTTCTCGGCCATGAAGGTAACTATATTCGCTTCTTCGAACGCGTCGGAAAGGGAGGCTCCCCCCTCAGTGAGGCGGAGCTCAGTTATTCAATCATCAAGCAGCGCTACCCAATGGTCCATGATCGGATTCGAGAAGTTATAAATCAGGCGGGCCACTGGATCGGCGAAGTGGCCCTTGCTCTGGCGACCTTACGTGTCGCCAGAGTCTTGGCTGCAAGCGAGGATATCAAAAGCGGGGAGCTCCGACGACCCAATCCGAAGGATGTGCAGCAACTGAATTTCAAGGCAGACATCGACCCTGTGATCCGTTACTTCAAATATCTCATGCCCGAACGGGGCGAGGCGAACATCATTCGCGACGCGGCGGAAGCCCTGCGAGATGCACTCGTGTTCTCAATGGAGGACAATCCCCGCGGCTTGCTGCCGCTGGCCTTGTTCCAACTGGACACGAACCTGCTGGACTGCCTGTTTCTACTGGCGGTGAAACGCCTGGAGAGCACCGGCGCCATGCCTTGGAGCCGATACGAAAGGGAAGAACTTATCGGCTTTGTGCTTTACTGGATGCTCTTCGTTCACAGCGATGAAAAGGCCGCGCAGGAGGTTTTTCTTCACGTCGCACAGAACGCCAACGAGCCAAATGCGATACGCCCAAGAGCTCTATTGAGGCTGCTTGACAATAGCGAGCACC
>NZ_JBAFWH010000048.1:0-1673 GCF_043195015.1 Xanthobacter sediminis
GCCCACATTCTCCAAGTAAGTCGCTGATTTCGCTGTCGTAATCGTGATATTTCGCATATAAATCATGGCGTTGACGGCTGCGAGGGGCGCGTTTCATGGATCACCTGGAGGGTGCGGGCTTGGCGCGGGGAGATCGGGTTGATTTCGACCGCCGTGTGCGTCTGGAGTTCCGTGGTGCGCAGATCAGTTCAGACGGTGGCCTGCTGGTGATGCGCGAGCTTGATGACGTGCTCGGCCTGTCCAATCTGGCGTCGGAGGCGCTGCGAGACAGCCGCACCGGGAAGAACACGCTCCATCGGCTTGACGGATTGTTCCGGCAATCGGTGTTCGGACGACTGGCCGGATACGAGGATGTGAACGATGCCGACCGCTTGGCCCTCGATCCCGTGATGCGTCAGGTCGTTGGCGGCAGGGCCGTCGAGGCGCAAGCTGCTTCGGCATCGCAGATGGGACGGTTCGAGACCGAGACGCTGGCTCTGGCCGCGAACCGGGCGGCGCTGGCCGATCTGAACGGCCAATGGATCGACCGGTTTCATGACCGCAACGGGTTGAAATACATCGTGCTGGACATGGACAGCTCGGTCAGCCCCACCCACGGCGATCAGGAAGGTGCTGCCTGGAACGGGCATTTCGACTGCACCTGCTATCACCCCATCTTCTTGTTCAACCAGTTTGGCATGCTGGAGCGCTGCGCCCTGCGTAACGGCAATGTCCACAGCGCCGATGGCTGGCGGGATGTCCTTGATCCCGTCATTGCCCGATATGCTGGCCGCGACCTTGGTGGACGCTTCTTCCGGGCCGACGCTGCCTACGCGATCCCCGCGATCTATATGCGGCTGGAAGAAGCCAGGTTCTTCTACGCCATCCGTCTGCCCGCCAACGCCGTCTTGCGCGAGAAGATCGCGCATCGGCTGACACGGCCCGTGGGACGGCCTTCGCTGACCAAGGTCAAACGGTTCTTCGAGGACTTCGAGTATCAGGCGGCGTCCTGGGACAAGCCGCGCCGCGTCATCGCCAAGATCGAATGGCATCCGGGCGAGCTGTTCCCCAAAGTCGGCTTCATCGTCACCAACCTGCCGATGGAGCCAGACTGGGTGGTGAGGTTCTACAACCAGCGCGGCACCGCAGAGCAGCACATCAAGGAAGGCAAATATGCCTTTCGCTGGACGCGGCTGTCATGCCGGAAGTTCCGGCACAACGAGGTGCGGCTGCAACTGCACGCGCTGGCCTACAACCTGGCAACCTTCCTGCGCTGCATCGAACTGCCCGAGGCCATGGCGGACTGGTCGTTGACCAGCCTGCAACTCAAGCTGATCAAGATCGGCGCCCGCGTCGTCCGCCACGCCCGCGCCATTACCTTCCAGTTGGCCGAGGTCGCCGTCACCGGCCCGATGGTGCGGGCCGTCCTTGCCGCCATCCGCCGTCTTCGAACGCCTCCGTCATGCGCATGACCACGATCCATGCCCAAGCTGAACGAAAGCGGCAGGACAGGTCCGTCTGCCGCGCGGAAAAGCGGCTCTGCCGGGCCAGAATGCTGCGGGTTCGAGGCTTGATCAACCCGACTTCGGCCGTTTGCGCGACGACAGACACCGCTCGGGGCGAAAAACGCTTGCCCAGCGAGCAAAATCAGGCGATCTTGAAGTCAAGCGGCAGGCCACTTGGGGAATGTCGGT
>NZ_JBAFWH010000049.1:0-1611 GCF_043195015.1 Xanthobacter sediminis
TCTAACGTACTGACTCTAACTTGTTGTTGTTCAGCAACAAGCTGTGGAGACAACGCCTCTCCATTTCAGTCTGCCACCGACAGACTGATCCGTAAAGCCGCTTTTACTTGCGATGACGCACGCAGCCGCGCGCCGGAGCGCGCGGGCGCCGCCGTCTGTCCGCGCTGCGGCCGGTCCCGTCCAACTTCGTCACGCTGAGGTGCGGCGCATGTCTCTCCGAGGAGCACTCGCTAACGTCCGTGGTCGGCATAAGGTCCGCCACATTCCGGGATCTGGAGACCAGGCGGTCAGGCTAACAAGCGCCGTGCGGTTTCGCCCGAAGGCGGACGCCGGCACGTCAAGTTTCGATCTCGCCCAAATCCCCGTCTCCCCGGGAGACGCCGCTCCGCCGTGGCGGAACCTGGTGACGCCGATGGTGGGAGCGGCCGGATCGCTCACACCTCCATTATGCGCGAGCGAGCCGGCCGCCCTTCAGGCCGGCGCCGTATCGGAAGGTCGAGCCGTCGACCCAGATCTTGTGCAGGAGCACGCTGAGCGCCCGCGCCACCGCGGTCGCCGCCTTCTTCAGCCCCTTCTTCTTCATCAGCCGAAGCCCCCAGAGCCGCAGCTTGAAGCTTTTGGGGATGCGCGTGAGGATGGCGATCGCCGCCTCGTAGAGCATCGCCCGTGTCGCCTCGTCCCCGCATTTGGAGATGCGGCCCGACCAGTCGGTCTCGCCCGACTGGTAGCGGCGCGGCGTCAGCCCGAAGTGGGCGCCGACGGTCGTGGATTTCTTGAACCGCGTGGGATCATCGACCGTGGCGCGGAAGGTCAGCGCCACGATGGCTCCGACGCCGGGCACCGTCATCATCCGCCGCACCGCCTTGTCGTTGCGCGCTGCCGCCAGCGCCATGCGATGCATGCGGGCGAACTCGAACCGCATCGCCGCGCGGGCCGCGAGCAGCGGCGCGATGATCTGTTCGAGCTCGCCGAGGCCGGCGACCAGCTCGCGCACCCGCGCCTCGAACCTGCCCGTCGACACCTCGCCGACCTTCAGCCCGAACGGCCGGATCACGCCGCGGATCATGTTCTCCATGTCGATCACCTTGCCGAGCAGCGCCTTGCGGCCGGCGAGCAGGACACGCAGCGCCTGCGCCTCACGCGACTTGACGTGGACCGCGCGGAACCAGCCGGTGCGCATCAGCTGCGCGATGCCGCGCGCGTCGTTCTTGTCGGTCTTGTTGAGCATGGCGTTCAGCGCCGCCTTGGTGTGGCGGGTCTCGATGCAGAACACCGGCAGGCCCTTGTCGTCGAGGGCGGAGAACAGCCAGGCGCTGAACGAGAAGGCCTCCAGCCCGACGCGCTTGAGGTGGACGCCCCATTCGGCCAGGAACAGCTCGATGGCATCCGGATCGGAGGGCAATTTCCCCTCCCGGATGACCTTGCCCTCGGCATTCACCACGCACACGTGCGTCGTCTCGAGCGACACGTCCAGTCCCGCATAGAAGTCCATGGTTCGCCTCCGTCGCCGATCCGGACGGAGCATCACGCGCCGCGTTCCTGGATCGCAGGAGGGCATCATCGCCACCACCAGATCGCTGGCGAAGGGGCACTGGTCAGTACCCCGGCTAA
>NZ_JBAFWH010000050.1:0-1313 GCF_043195015.1 Xanthobacter sediminis
GGCGCGGGGACTTTGACACTGACTGGCGCCAACAGCCATTTGGGGGGGACGCGGGTTTCCGGGGGTACGGTACAGGTTTATGACGGTGGGGCGCTTGGGACGGGTGCGCTGGCGCTTTCGGGTGCGGGGACGCTTCGGGCGAGCGGGAGCTTCAGCTATGGGCAGGCGATCTCGCTGACGCCGGTGGACGGGGTCGGGGGCGGCACGTTCGAGGTGGACGACGCGGAGACGCTGACCCTGACCGGGGCCATCGCCGGCCTCGGCAACCTCGCCAAGACCGGCACCGGCACGCTGGTGCTGGGCGGAGCCAACAGCTATGGCGGCGCCACCGAGGTGACGGCGGGCACGCTGGTGGCCACCGGCGGCAGCGCCATCGGCGACACCAGCGCGGTCGGCGTGGCCGCCGGCGCGCGGTTCGTGGTGCAGGCGGCGGAGACGGTGGGTTCTATCTCCGGGGCGGGCGGGATCGATCTCGGCGCCAGCCTCACCACCGGCGGCAACAATGCCAGCAGCGCCTTCGCGGGGGCGATCACCGGCACCGGCGGGCTGACCAAGACCGGCACGGGCACGCTGACCCTCTCGGGCGCCAGCAGCTATAGCGGCCCGACCGCGGTGAACGGCGGCACCCTGAAGGTGGACGGCAGCCTTGCCGGCGACGTCTATGTCTACGACCAGGCGACGCTGTCCGGCGGCGGCATCATCGCGCAGACGGTGCACGTGCTCGACGGCGGCACCCTGGCGGGCACCCAGGCGAGCGGCCTGACCATGGGCGGGCTCGACCTGTCCTCGGGCGCGGCGCTGGCGGTGAGCCTCGGCGCGGTGAGCCCGAGCGCGGTGTTCAATGTGAACGGCAACGTGACGCTGGACGGCACGCTGAACGTGACGTCCGCCGCCGGCTTCGGGCTCGGCATCTACCGGGTGGTCAGCTACACCGGCGCCCTCACCGACAACGGCCTTGAGGTGGGCGCCATGCCGCTCGGCTATGCCGGCAGCGTGCAGACGGCGGTCGCCGGCCAGGTGAACCTGGTGGTGGACGATCCCACCAGCCCGATCCTGTTCTGGAACGGCCCCCACACCAGCCCGACCCAGGCGGTGGAGGGCGGCACCGGCACCTGGACCGCGGGTCCGCAGACCAACTGGACCAACGCCAGCGGCACCCTCTCCAAGGCCTGGAACAGCGGCTTCGCGGTGTTCCAGGGCCAGGCCGGGACGGTGAGTGTGAACAATGGCGAGGGGCAGGTCACCGCGCTCGGCATGCAGTTCGTGGACACGGGCTATGTGGTGAACGGCGGCGACATCCTGCTCTCCGGCGT
>NZ_JBAFWH010000051.1:0-1094 GCF_043195015.1 Xanthobacter sediminis
CGACCCGAGGGCCATGTTTCGGCCATCGCCGGCCGGAGGTGCGCTTTGGAAACCTCACTTTACGAACCCGTGAAACGCTTTCTCGAAGGCCTGGGCTATGTCGTGAAGGGAGAAATCGGGTCCTGCGATCTTGTCGGCCTGCGTAGTGATGACCCCACCGTAGTGGTCATCGGAGAGCTGAAGATGACGTTCAATCTCGAACTGATCCTTCAGGGCGTGGACCGCATGAGCTTCGGCGATGAGATCTGGCTGGCCGCGCAGCTTTCCGCCAGGGGCAAGGGGCGCGAGAGCGATCCGAGATTTCGCAATCTCTGCCGTCGCCTCGGTTTGGGATTGCTGGGGGTTTCGACATGCGGGCGCGTCGACATCCTCGTCGCCCCCACGGCACCCCTGCCGCGGAAGGACCCCCGCCGCCGCTCACGGGTCGTGGACGAGCATCAGCGACGTCGCGGTGATCCTGTGGCGGGCGGAGGCACACGCAAGCCGATCATGACCGCATATCGCCAGCAGGCGCTTGGCTGTGCTGCGGCGCTGGCAGCGGCACCCCGGCGCCCCCGCGACCTCCGGCCGAACTTTCCCGACGCCCCGAAGATTCTTCAGCGAAATGTATACGGCTGGTTTGAACGCGCGGGCCGCGGCATCTATGCCCTTACGGAGAGCGGACGCGAGGCGCTGGCAACATGGCAGTCCGAGCTTCCAGCCACTGCGGAGGAGGACCGCCCCGCCGCGCCGGACCTGAAATAGGAACCAAACGCGGCGACGAGAACGGCGGCCGCAGGCGTTGGCCCTGGCCCGTTCTCCTTCAAAAGGCTCTGGACCGATTACGACAGCACGTGCATCGCTTCCGGTGAGGCGGTGAAACGACCCGTGCCAAGCAAGCTCTCTCGGCCGCGCTTCACACAGGCCCTACGCTCTGGCGAGATCAGAATAGCGTCAAACGGGCTGCGAAAGCCCCGCCTTGCGCGAGGCAATGGCTGTAATGCCGAACGCGTGCCGGCTGCAGGAGAGTTCGGGAAACCCCGCCACATGACGGGCACGCTCCAGGCTCTGGCCTTTTTGGAGCTTCAGATGCTCTCAGACTCTGCTGGAAGAGC
>NZ_JBAFWH010000052.1:0-995 GCF_043195015.1 Xanthobacter sediminis
ATCACGATCTCGACCGCCCACGTCGAGTACGAGACGCAGAACCGCCACTACGCGCACGTCGACTGCCCCGGGCACGCCGACTACGTGAAGAACATGATCACCGGCGCGGCGCAGATGGACGGCGCGATCCTGGTGGTGTCGGCCGCTGACGGCCCGATGCCGCAGACCCGCGAGCACATCCTGCTGGCCCGTCAGGTGGGCGTGCCGGCGCTGGTGGTGTTCCTCAACAAGTGCGACATGGTCGACGATCCGGAGCTGCTCGAGCTCGTCGAGATGGAAGTGCGTGAGCTTCTGTCCAAGTACGACTTCCCCGGCGACGATATCCCGATCGTGCGCGGCTCGGCGCTGGTGGCGCTCGAGAACGGCGATCCCGTGCTCGGCAAGGACGCGATCCTGGAGCTGATGACCCAGGTCGACGCCTACATCCCGCAGCCGGAGCGTCCGGTTGACCTGCCGTTCCTGATGCCCATCGAGGACGTGTTCTCGATCTCCGGCCGCGGCACGGTGGTGACCGGCCGCGTCGAGCGCGGCATCATCAAGGTGGGCGAGGAAGTGGAAATCGTCGGCATCCGTCCGACCGTGAAGACCACGGTGACCGGCGTCGAGATGTTCCGCAAGCTTCTGGACCAGGGCCAGGCTGGCGACAACGTCGGCATCCTGCTGCGCGGCACCAAGCGCGAGGACGTGGAGCGCGGTCAGGTCGTGTGCAAGCCCGGTTCGGTGAAGCCGCACACGAAGTTCAAGGCCGAGGCCTACATCCTGACGAAGGAAGAGGGTGGCCGTCACACGCCGTTCTTCACCAACTATCGCCCGCAGTTCTACTTCCGCACCACGGACGTGACCGGCGTGTGCACCCTGCCGGAAGGCACGGAGATGGTGATGCCCGGCGACAACGTGTCGATGGACGTGCACCTGATCGTTCCGATCGCCATGGAAGAGAAGCTGCGCTTCGCTATCCGCGAGGGTGGCCGCACCGTCGGCGCCGGCGTCGTCGC
>NZ_JBAFWH010000053.1:0-854 GCF_043195015.1 Xanthobacter sediminis
GTTCTGTTGACGAATGCGCGCATCCATAAACGGACGGCAGCGATGAGAACGAAGCCGAGGTAGCTGTCGGCGGTCTTGTCGTAGCGGGTGGCGAGGCGGCGCCAGTTTTTCAACCTGTTGAAGCAACGCTCGATCCGGTTCCGGAGCGCGTAGATGTGGTCGTCGATGGCGATTTGGACCTTGCGGCTGCGCCGCGTCGGAATGATCGGCGTGACCCCTCTTGTTTCCATCGCCTGTCGGATCGCGTCGGAATCGTAGCCGCGATCGGCGAGGAGAACCTTCGGTTCCGGCCCTTCGGCATCGAGGAGAGGCAGAGCGCCGGTGTAGTCGGAGGCTTGGCCGGGCGCTATGTCGACGGCTACGGGAAGACCGGCGCCGTTGGTGCGGAGATGAATTTTGGTCGAAAACCCACCTCGCGAGCGCCCGAGACCCTGTCTCGGAGTCCCCCCCTTGCGCCGGCCGCACAGTGGTGCGCCCGAATGACGGAGCTGTCGATCATCTGGACCGTCTCGCCGACGCCCTCGGTGTCGTTCAACACCCCGAGCAGCAGATCCCAGAGACCGGAGAGCGTCCATCGACGAAACTGGCGGTAGATCGAGGACCATTTCCCGAAGAACTCGGGCAGATCGCGCCATTGGGCGCCGGTGCGGGCGATCCAGAAGACACCGTCGAGCACGCGCCGATGATCCTGAGGTCGCCGGCCGCTGTGCGGGCCTCGTCTCGTCACGAACGGCTCGAAGAACGCCCACTCCTCGTCGCTCATCAGGTCTCGAATCAACGCCGCCTCCCTCCGAAAGCGACCTTGAATCATCCCCGGGTGCGGAAGGGAATCCTATTCGTCAACAGAACCTAGG
>NZ_JBAFWH010000054.1:0-847 GCF_043195015.1 Xanthobacter sediminis
CTTGCTAGGGTCGAGACTCATAACCAATAGCCGACGATCGCGGCGATGCAGACGGCGGCGAGGAAGTTGACGGCAAGGCGGTCATATCGGGTTGCGACACGCCGGAAGTCCTTCAGCCGGCAGAACATGCGCTCAATGGCGTTGCGATCACGGTAAAGCACTGGAGAGAAACAGGGTTTCCAGCGCCGGTTGGCCTTGGGCGGGATGTTGGGCATGGCGCCGGCCTCTTCCACCTGCCGGCGGACCGCGTTGCTGTCATAACCTTTGTCCCCGTGCAGGATGCGAGCTTTCGGCATCTGCTGGAGCAAGGCTGCGGCGGCCGTGCAGTCGGCCACCTGGCCGCCGGTGAGCAGGAAGGCGATGGGCCGACAATTGCGGTCGGTCAGCGCGTGGATCTTGGTCGTGCGCCCGCCGCGGGAGCGGCCGATAGCTTGGCTTCGTTCCCCCCTTTCCCGCCCGAGGCCGAGCGGTGGGCCTTGACGGCGGAACTGTCGATCAGCACCTGCGCGGGCGGCCCACCGGCTCCGGCAAGCGCCTGGAAGAGCCCGCTCCACACACCCTTGGCGGCCCAGCGGACATAGCGATTGTAGAGCGTCTTGCGCGGGCCATAGTCGGCCGGTGCATCAACCCAGCGTCCGCCGGATTTCAGGACATGGATGATCCCACTGATCACCCGGCGGTCATCCACACGCGGCTTGCCGCGCGTGTCCGTCGGCAAATGGGGCGCGATCCGCGCAAACTGCGCATCCGTCAGCCAGAACAGGTCCCGATTCATCGTCACTTCCTCTCGGAAGCCGTGAATCACAACCCAAGCCCAACGCCAACCACTTTATGGGTCTGGACCCTA
>NZ_JBAFWH010000055.1:0-842 GCF_043195015.1 Xanthobacter sediminis
TAGGCAGTGGCCCCATAAATTTGCGGGTTTGAGCGCGTCGTGATTCAAGCTCCCGAACCGGGAGCCTGAGAAATGCGCCGCCACGAACTGACCGACGAGGAATGGGCGATCATCGCGCCGCTGCTGCCGAACAAGGTACGCGGCGTGGCGCGGGTGGACGATCGCCGGGTGATCAACGGCATCCTGTGGCGGTTCCGCACCGGTGCGCCGTGGCGGGATGTACCGGAGCGCTATGGGCCCCGCACAACCCTCTACAACCGTTTCGTGCGCTGGCGAGCCGCCGGGGTGTGGGACCGGCTGCTGGAAGCGGTGTCGGCCGCCTATGACGGCGACATCGTCATGATCGACAGTTCCTGTGTCCGGGTGCACCAGCACGGCGCTGCCGTCAAAAAGGGGGCGACGACGATCGTTGCATGGGACGCTCCCGGGGTGGCCTGACCACCAAGATCCATGCCTTGGTCGATGCTGAAGGCAGGCCCATCCATCTCGCCCTGACCGCCGGACAGGCGGGTGATGCACCTGCAGGGCGGGAACTGCTGGCCCACCTCGCCCCGGGAGGCATCCTTCTCGCCGACAAGGCCTACGACACCGACGCCATCCGCGCCGAGACGGCAGAACGCGGCGCCTTTGCCAATGTGCCGCCGCGCGTCATCCGCAAGCGGACCTTCGCCTTCAGCCCATGGCTCTACCGACAGAGGAACCAAATCGAACGCTTCTTCAACCGCATCAAGCAGATGCGAGGCCTTGCCACGCGCTACGATCGCCGCCCGGACAACTTCCTCGCTGCCCTCAAGCTCGCCGCAACCCGCATCTGGATCAAGGCGTTATGAGTCCGCGGCCTA
>NZ_JBAFWH010000056.1:0-562 GCF_043195015.1 Xanthobacter sediminis
CTGGCGGTTGGGTTTGGGCTTGTCGGCCGGGTGAGCGGCGGGGATCTGGCGCGGAGCTTTTAATTTGGCGCAGCGGCAGATCCCGTCGCGGGTGGAAGGTGGCGGCGAAGGCGGAGGGGGTCTGCCAGCCGAGGGCGGAGTGCGGGCGTGATCCATTGTCGTCGGAGCGCCACCTGCCCAGGGCCGCCCGGGCCTGGCTCAGCCCCGAGAACAGGGTCTCGTTGAGAAGCTCGTCGCGCAGCCGGCCGTTGAAACTCTCGATGAAGCCGTTCTGCATGGGCTTGCCCGGGGCGATGTAATGCCACTCGACCTTTGCCGCATCCGCCCAGGCCAGGATGGCATTGGAGGTGAACGCGCTGCCTTTGTTGCTGACGATCATGTCTGGCCATCCGCGCGCGGCCACAAGACGATCCAGCTCTCGTGCGACCCCTCAGCCGGACAGCGATGTATCCGCAACCAGGGTAAGGCATTCCCGGGTACAGTCATCCACGACGGTGAGGATGCGGAAGCGGCGGCCATCGGTGAACTGGTCGGATACGAAATCGAGCGACCAGCGCGCGTT
>NZ_JBAFWH010000057.1:0-550 GCF_043195015.1 Xanthobacter sediminis
CATGGAGGGTCTGTCCGGCCAGAGGGCCGAACCCCGGACCGTCATGATCGATGCGACCTATCTCAAGGCCCACCGCACGCTTCCAGCCTTGGGGTAAAAAAGGGGGGCCCGGACGCCTGATCGGACGGACCAAGGGCGGCATGAACACCAAGCTGCACGCCGTGACGGACGCCAATGGCCGCCCCTTGAGCTTCTTCATCACGGCTGGTCAGATCAGCGATTATACCGGCGCAGCGGCCTTGCTCGACGATCTGCCCAAGGCGCAGTGGATGCTGGCCGATCGGGGTTATGACGCCGAGTGGTTTAGAGACGCGTTGGAGCAGAAGGGCATCAAGCCCTGCATTCCAGGCCGCAAATCCCGCTCCACGCCCGTCAAATACGATAAGCGCCGGTACAAGCGCCGCAACCGCATCGAGATCATGTTCGGCCGCCTCAAGGATTGGCGCCGCGTGGCAACCCGCTACGACCGATGCCCAACCGTCTTCTTATCCGTGCTCGCCCTCGCTGCCACGGTGCTCTTCTGGCTGTAATCAACGAGTCCTGAGCCTAG
>NZ_JBAFWH010000058.1:0-519 GCF_043195015.1 Xanthobacter sediminis
TCGCAGCTCGGTACGGGCACGCTGACGCTGAGCGGCAGCAACACCTTTACGGGCGGGCTGCGGATCGGCACCGGCACGGTCTCCGTCTCCAACGACGGCAATCTGGGCGCCGCGGGCGCCGGCATCGCCATCGCCGGCGGTACGCTGGCGGTCACGGGATCGTTCACCAGCAGCCGTGCGGTCACGCTCTCCGGCGCGGGAACGCTTTCGGTGGGCGAGGGGCGGGTGTGGCAGCTTGCCGGCCCCATCGGGGGGGGCGGCAGCCTGACGAAGGGGGGAACCGGCATGCTCGTGCTGCTGGGCGACAGCACCCAGGCGGGCGGCATCACCATCGCTGCCGGTGCGCTGCAGGTCGGCGACGGCGGCACCTCCGGCAGCCTGGCCGCAGACGTGGTGAACCTCGGCGCGCTGGTGTTCAACCGCTCCGATACCCTCGCCTTCAACGGTGCGATTTCGGGCAGCGGATCGGTGACCCAGCTCGGCACCGGGCGCCTGGTCCTCGGCGGCAGCAACACCTTT
>NZ_JBAFWH010000059.1:0-481 GCF_043195015.1 Xanthobacter sediminis
TAGGCTCAGGACCCATTGATTGGCAGGCGTCGATGTGATTCAGGCTCCATCAGGAGACTGAGCATGAGCGACCTGTATTGGCTGACGGACGAGCAGATGGCGCGGCTTGCACCGTATTTTCCCAAGAGCCACGGCAACCCACGGGTCGATGACCGGCGGGTGCTGAGCGGGATCATCTTCGTCAACCGGAACGGGCTGCGTTGGCGGGATGCGCCCATGGAATACGGGCCGCACAAGACATTGTATAACCGCTGGAAACGGTGGAGTGAGATGGGGGTGTTCGCTCGGATAATGGAAGGTCTGTCCGCCCAGAGGGCCGAACCCCAGACCATCATGATCGATGCGACCTATCTCAAGGCCCACCGCACGGCGTCCAGCCTTGGGGTAAAAAAGGGGATCTCGGGCGCCTGATCGGACGGACCAAGGGCGGCATGAACACCAAGCTGCACGCCGTGACGGACGCCAATGGCCGCCCCTTGAG
>NZ_JBAFWH010000060.1:0-452 GCF_043195015.1 Xanthobacter sediminis
GCCGGTCCCGGTGTAGGTCAGCCGTTCGACGTTGGCGAAGCTGGCGATGCTGGTGACAGAATAGGAGGATTGCACCTCGTCGTCCCCGTCGCCGGCTGCCTCGGTGATGGTGACGCTCTGGCTTCCGACGATGTAGATGTCGTTTCCGGCTCCACCCCGCAGGGTATGCCCAGCAGAGGTGGTCGACGACAGGGTGTCGGCATAGGCCGAGCCGACGACGACCTCGATATTCGTGTAGGTATCGCCTTCCGCATCGCCACCCGAACCGACACCGCTCGTCAAGTTGACGTTCACCGCGGAGGCGGACCCGGAATAGTCGATCGTGTCGGTCCCTCCGCCGCCGTTGAAGGCCTGGGCAGTGGCGTCGCTGATGAAGGTGTCGGCATAATTGCTGCCGACGAAGCCCTCGATGCTGGAGAAGGTGTCACCGGCGGCATCACCGGTATGAACGC
>NZ_JBAFWH010000061.1:0-395 GCF_043195015.1 Xanthobacter sediminis
TGGCCGCATGGGGATCGTCATGGGCGCCCGCGTCCCGATGGCCCGCTTGCGGCCACCCCGCCGTCGCACCTTCAGGCGCTCCTCTCGATAGAGACGGAACAGGCGCTTGTGGTTGACCACGAAGCCCTCTCGCCTCAGCAGCACGTGCAGGCGCCGAGAGCCGAAGCGCCGCCGCTCATGGGCGAGCGCCTTCATGCGCTCGCGCAGGGCGCCGTCGTCGACCCGCTTCGCCTGCTATCTCATGGTCATGCGGCAGAAGCCGGTGGCTTTACACGCCCGCCGTTCGCTCATCCCGTGATGCGCCACGAGATGCGCGACGGCTTTGCGCTCGGCAGCGGGCGTCACCACTTCTTTCCCAGGAGGTCCTTCAGCGCCACATTATCGAGCATCGCGTT
>NZ_JBAFWH010000062.1:0-395 GCF_043195015.1 Xanthobacter sediminis
GACGCGATGCTCGACAATGTGGCGCTGAAGGACCTCTTGGGAAAGAAGTGGTGACGCCCGCGGCCGCGCGCAAAGCCGTCGCTCATCTCGTGGCGCATCACGGGATGAGCGAACGGCGGGCGTGTAAAGCCACCGGCTTCTGCCGCATGACGATGAGATACGAGGCGAAGCGGGACGACGACGGCGCCCTGCGCGAGCGCATGAAGGCCCTCGCCCATGAGCGGCGGTGCTTCGGCTCTCGGCGCCTGTACGTGCTGCTGCGGCGAGAGGGCTTCGTGGTCAACCACAAGCGCCTGTTCCGTCTCGACCGAGAGGAGCGCCTCAAGGTGCGACTGCGGGGCGGCCGCATGCGGGCCATCGGGACGCGGGCGCCCATGACGATCCCGATGCGGCCC
>NZ_JBAFWH010000063.1:0-335 GCF_043195015.1 Xanthobacter sediminis
ATTGATGGAGGTGATCACGCCGCGGCCGGCGCAGCCCACGCCCGGCTCCGGGCCACCAGACTCCACGCAACGGATGTCGCGGAAGCCGACCTTCATCACGTCCTCGAGCTCGAGGTCTTCCACCGAGCCGGCGTTGGCGGCCAGCGAGAGGATGGTGTCCTGGGCCTTGGCGTGCAGGATCAGGCGGGTGGAGTCGGCCTTGGGGTCGCAACCCACGATGAGGATCTTCTGGCCCATCTCCGCCAGAGCGGCCAGGGTGTTCTGCGAGGTGGTCGACTTGCCGATACCACCCTTGCCGTAAAACGCGATCTGTCGCAGCGACATCTTGCTCTCCT
>NZ_JBAFWH010000064.1:0-316 GCF_043195015.1 Xanthobacter sediminis
CGCGCGGCACGAAGTAGATGAGCTGGGTGCCGAGCTTCTTGGCCAGGGACTCGGCCAGCTCATATTCCTTGTCGGTCTTGCGCTCGTTGCAGACCAGGCCGCCCAGGCGCACGCCGCCGGAATTGGCGTACTTCAGAATGCCCTTGGAGATGTTGTTGGCCGCATACATGGCCATCATCTCGCCGGACATGACGATGTAGATTTCCTGGGCCTTGTTCTCGCGGATGGGCATGGCGAAGCCGCCGCACACCACGTCGCCGAGCACGTCGTAGGACACGTAGTCGATGTCCTCGTAGGCGCCATTCTCCTCAAGGAA
>NZ_JBAFWH010000065.1:0-298 GCF_043195015.1 Xanthobacter sediminis
GCAGTTGAACATAAGACCGATGCGGCGACGGGAGAACACGGCGATCTCCTCGACGTCATCCGGGAAAGCCGAGGTCTGCCCAACTTCAGCGACGTGGTGGCCGAGGCTCAAGCCTTTCTGCACATGCCCCGATCCTGGCAGGTCGCGGAAGCTCCCGTGTTCAGGACGAACAGCCCTTCACGTGACCCTGTCACCTCGGCATGTCGTCTCTTTGCGGCCGCAAAGCCGATTCCGGGCACAATCGTGGAGACGTATCTGCGGAAGCGCGGCATCACGGCTCTGCACGAAACCGGAAGCA
>NZ_JBAFWH010000066.1:0-283 GCF_043195015.1 Xanthobacter sediminis
ATGGGCATCCACCGGACATGGCTCGCTCCCGACGGATCGGACAAGGCAAGCATCGCCACGCCCCGACGTGCCATGGGCCACCTGCTGGAACATGCCGTTCGCTTCGGCAGGCCTGACAACGTTCTGGCCACCGGCGAGGGCATCGAGACCATCCTTTCCGTGCGGACCGTGCTGCCCAGCCTCCCGATGGCAGCGGCGCTCTCGGCCGCTCACCTTGCCGTCGTCGCATTCCCACCCGACCTGCGGCGGCTCTACATCGTCCGCGACAACGATCCTGCCGGCG
>NZ_JBAFWH010000067.1:0-283 GCF_043195015.1 Xanthobacter sediminis
TGCCGGCAGGATCGTTGTCGCAGACGATGTAGAGCCGCCGCAGCCTGGGTGGAAAGGCGAAGACGGCGAGGTGTGCGGCCGAGAGCGCCGCTGCCATCGGGAGGCTGGGCAGCGCTGTGCGCACGGAGAGAATGGTCTCGATGCCCTCGCCGGTGGCCATCACGTCGTAAGGTCTGCCGAAGCGAACGGAGTGCTCCAGCAGGTGGCCCATGGCGCGCCGGGGCGTGGCGATGCTTGCCTTGTCCGATCCGTCGGGAGCGAGCCATGTCCGGTGGATGCCCAA
>NZ_JBAFWH010000068.1:0-278 GCF_043195015.1 Xanthobacter sediminis
GGCTTCCGGTTTCCTGCAAAGCCGTGATGCCGCGCTTCCGCAAATACGTCTCCACGATTGTGCCCGGAATCGGCTTTGCGGCTGCAAAGAGTCGTCGTGCCGAGGGGACCGGATCACGTGAAGAACATTGCTTTCCGCCATGGGGAACTTCCGCGTCTCGTGAGATTGGTGGAAGGCGCAGAAAGGATTGAGCCTCGGCGAGCACGTCGGCGAAGCTGGACAGGCCCTGGCTCTCCCGGATCACGTCGAGGAGGTCGCCGTGCTCCCCCGTTGCCGCA
>NZ_JBAFWH010000069.1:0-275 GCF_043195015.1 Xanthobacter sediminis
AGGCCCACCACCCCCGCCCCGAAGAAATCCCCTTGTCCACAGGGCCGGCAGTCCCGGCCGGCAGCCTTGCCCCATAGCCTCGGCCAGTGGCCTTTGGGCCGACGCCCTGCCCCCCCCCGGCGCCGGCTTATGCCCGGCGCCGGGGAGGCTGTCGCCCGGGCGCGGGTCAAGCCCGCGCGGGCTTCAGCCAAGCCGAGGGGCGCGGAGCCGAAGCCCGGGCGGGCGGCATGGCGCCCGCGCACCGCGCGGAGAGGGCCGGGCCGGCCGGCCGCCGC
>NZ_JBAFWH010000070.1:0-245 GCF_043195015.1 Xanthobacter sediminis
GCCGGTCCCGGTGTAGGTCAGCCGTTCGACGTTGGCGAAGCTGGCCATGCTATATGTCGTGGCCGTGGCACGGATCTCGTCAACTCCTTCTCCGGCTGCTTCGGTGATGGTGACGCTCTGGCTCCCGACGATGTAGATGTCATCGCCATCTCCGCCCTGCAGCGTGTGGCCGGCGGTTGAGGAGGCCAGCGTATCGGCAAAAGCCGTCCCGACCACGCGTTCGATGGCGGTCAGGCTGTCACCTG
>NZ_JBAFWH010000071.1:0-220 GCF_043195015.1 Xanthobacter sediminis
CGGCCCACCACCCCGCCCCGAAGAAATCCCCTTGTCCACAGGGCCGGCAGTCCCGGCCGGCAGCCTTGCCCCATAGCCTCGGCCAGTGGCCTTTGGGCCGACCCCCTGCCCCCGGCGCCGGCTTATGCCCGGCGCCGGGAAGGCTGTCGCCCGGGCGGGCGGCATGGCGCCCGCGCACCGCGCGGAGAGGGCCGGGCCGGCCGGCCGCCGGGGGCCGCCG
>NZ_JBAFWH010000072.1:0-220 GCF_043195015.1 Xanthobacter sediminis
AAGGTGCGGGTAGCCCGACAGCACGAAGGTGTCGACGCCCAGCGCCTGGTACTCGCGCAGCCGCGCGGCGATCTGCTCGGGGTCGCCCACCAGCGCGGTGCCGGCCCCGCCGCGCACGAGGCCCACGCCCGCCCACAGGTTCGGCGCCACCACCAGCCGGTCGCGGCGGCCGCCGTGTAGGGCCGCCATGCGCTTCTGGCCCTCGGAATCCATCTTGGAA
>NZ_JBAFWH010000073.1:0-202 GCF_043195015.1 Xanthobacter sediminis
ACGGGCGGGCTGCGGATCGGCACCGGCACGGTCTCCGTCTCCAGCGACGGCAATCTGGGCGCCGCGGGCTCCGGCATCGCCATCGCCGGCGGCACGCTGGAGGCGACGGGCTCCTTCACCAGCGGGCGTGCCGTGACCCTCGCGGGCGGGGGCACGCTTTCGGTGGCAAGCGGGCAGGTCTGGGGGGTGGCGGGCGTCATCG